>SLOS01000109.1 GCA_007132365.1 Bacteroidales bacterium
GTATGTGCCGAAATCCATGTAGATAACTTAGATCGTGAAATTTCCGGACTGATTGAAGCTATGGAAGAATTAAATGTTCATGCAGGAACTATCATAACAATGCATCAGGAGGATCAACTAAACAGGAATGGAAGGAATATTCTATTGATACCATTCCAGAAATGGGTGGCCCATTGAATAGAGAAATAACAGTACCCAAATCCCACCTTCACCCCAGTGGTCTGCCTTTTTTTTTTAACCGATATGTGTTTTCTGCATCTGACTGCCGGGCAAAATGGCTAATATGTCAATGGCAACCACCGAAATTCACCTTACGTAGCAATAGCCATAGCAATGCAACCATTTCTGGGATAAATAAATCGCTCAGAACCTCCACCGTCTATCCCGACGTTGACCCTGTGCAGGGAATCAGTCATCCCTGACGCAAATATATTTGATGTTGATTATCCAGGTGGCCATATCGCCGGTAGTTCCGGATGTCTTTAAAGAATTTATTACCTTTATCCCCTGTTTAAATCCAAATCAATATGAAAAAAATATTTTACCTGCTTCTGTTACTGTTGATCACTGCCGCCGGCGCAGGTGCACAGACCGCTTCGTTAAAAAGTTCACCCCCGTTGTCGGAGGGTTCACCCGGTAGTGCCGGCGTCTCCGCAGAACGTCTGGCCAGGATCGACTACCTGTTTGAAAAAGCCGTTGAAGATGGCGACCTCCCCGGTATCGTGGCGCTGATGGCCCGCAACGGAAAGATCTTTTACCACAAGGCTTTCGGGATGGCCGACAACCAGAGCGGCCGGTCACTCAAAAAGGATGATATATTCCGTATTGCATCGCAGACCAAGGCGATAACCTCCACCGCGGTGATGATGCTCTGGGAGGAGGGCAGGTTCAGGCTCGATGACCCTGTATCGCGATATATTCCCGAATTCAAAAATCCCAGGGTTCTGGCGGCTTTCGATTACAACGACACCAGCTATACAACCGTGCCGGCAGAGGGCGAGATAACCATCAGGCACCTTCTCACCCATACCTCAGGAATAGGATACGGGATAATCGACAGCGACGCCCGCTTCAGAATGATCTACCAGAAGGCAGGAATAGCCGATCTTTTTACAACTGAAGATCTCAGCATTGAAGAGAATGTCAAACGACTTGCAGCACTTCCGCTGCATCATCACCCGGGTGAGAGGTACACATACGGTGAGGGGCTGGATGTGCTGGGCTATTTTGTTGAAGTGCTGTCGGGCATGCCCTTCGACCGGTTTCTCCGGGAGCGCCTTTTTGACCCCCTCGGGATGGATGACACCTGGTTCTACCTTCCAAAGGACAAGGCCCACCGGCTGGTTCCGGTACAGGAAAAATCTGAGTCCGGCGAATGGGTTCATTACAGATCGGACTACTATGACCCTGACTACCCCGTAAAAGGAGCCAGCAGGTTCTTTTCAGGGGGTGCGGGACTTAGCAGCACGGCCAGGGACTATGCCACCTTCCTCCAGATGTATCTCAACGAAGGTGAGCTCAATGGCACCAGGATCCTCAGCCGTACAACCGTACGGTTCATGATGGCGAACCATATAGGAGACCTCTGGGGTGATGATCCGGAGAGGCATCTGGGACTTGCATTTGGTGTGGTGACCCAAAAGGGAGAGGACAGAGGGGGACAGGGCAGCGCGGGAACCTTCGACTGGGGAGGTTACTTTAACACACAGTATTTTGCCGATCCCCGTGAACAGATCATCGGAGTCCTTATGAAACAGACCAGGGGCCCTGTATCGGACAATACAGCCTGGCAGTTCCGGCTGCTGACCCGGCAGGCGGTGGATGACTGAACCAATATAAAAACAAAAAAATTCCGGATACCCAGGGTATCCGGAACCTCCGTTACTGACCGGCAGCCATTATGAAATTTTAATCTGCCTTGGCGGCTTTTCTTTAGCCTCTTCCCTCTTGGGAATGCTTATTGTCAGAACACCATCCTTGTGGTTTGCACTGATCTTTTCAGTATCTACAGTGTTCGGCAGACTGAAGGAGCGACTGAATGAGCTGTAGGAAAACTCCCTTCTCATGATCTTCTCTTCCTTGCTCTCATCCTGCTGGCTCCTCTCTGATGAGATCAACAGCACATTGTTTTTCACATCGATATTAAAATCTTTTTTGTCCAGACCCGGTGCTGCAACCTCAATCCTGAAATCATCCTTACCCTCGATGATGTTTACAGCAGGAATGCTGATACCTGTCTGGTAATCATCGAAAAAATTTGAAAGCATGTCCCTGCCGAAAAAGTCATCGACAATGCTCGGTAATGAACCTCTTGTTCTGAAAGTTGGTAACATAGCTTTGTCCTCCCATATTTTTAAGTTAAACATCAATTATTTATTTATTTATTTTTTTGGTTAATGGTTTTCAACCTCAGCAAATCAACTTATATGCCATTGCAGGAAATACTTCATTTTATGCCATAATGGCGCTTTTTGGATGGCGGGGACTGCCATATATGCAGTAAGGATTTTCCAGCAGATGCGGATTCAACTGTTATAAGCACTCTAGTACAACAGGTTAACAAATAGACTACTCAGAGGTAGAACCTCGAAGAATTTTTCACATCAAATTTGGTGTGTCATATATTCACACCTTTATGAGAAGATTATCCTCACAGGGGAAAGGGCGGTATGCCAGCTTCGGTCAACCCTCAGGCCCGGAAAAGGTGGTGATCAGGTCCAGCACCTTTTGAAGGTCAAAATTATCAGCATCATAGATGATATCGCACTGCCGGTACCATCCTTCCCTGCCGGAAAGCAGTTTTCTTATGTGGTTTTTCAGCCGGTCTCCCTGCATACCGGCAACAAGGGGCCTTGATGAGTGCTGGGTCGCAAGTCTTCTGGCCAGCAGGGCAGGTGATACTTTAAGGTAGAGTGTAAGGCCGGCAGATTTCATCTTCTGCATGTTGTCATGAAAACATGGCGTACCTCCTCCGCAGGCAACTACGAGCCTCTCACGCCCGACAAGGTTGTCCAGCACCTCTGCTTCAGCCTTGCGGAAATAACCCTCACCTTTGCGTGCAAAAATTTCTGTAATCGGCATTCCTTCACGTTCCTCGATCAACTGATCAAGATCGGCAAAACTGTATCGCAGACTCTCTGCCAGCATACGTCCGGCAGTAGTCTTTCCGCTGCCCATAAATCCAATCAGAAAAATAAGCATGAGGCCCAAAATTTAATTAATCACCGGGATAGTGCAATAATCATAACCGGAGCCTGTTACCCGGCAACTACAGTTCAAGCTTCATCTGCCTGTTTTCAGGCTCATCAAGTTCAAATGGCTCATCTCCCTGGGCGGGGACCTTCTCAGGTTCAGGTTTGAACAAAGGCTCAAGCTCCTTGACAAGTGAAACTTCATACCTGGTCAGCCTCTTGCCCCTGGCCTTATAGCTCTTGATACCTATAAAGTCGGCCACCTCGATGATCTCGCTGCTCCTGTCCTTGTTCCTGCCGCCGAACTTAAGCTCAAGCCTCGGATATTCCACCTCTGTTAACCGTACAAGTCTGGAATCCGGATGATCACCAATAAAGCCGGTCAGTTTTTCTATATTGTCAAATGTAAAGCGCTTCACATAATGGAATTTTTTCTCACCGTCATAGTAAACGGCCGAGAATACCTTGTTGTACCGGTATTTCTCAAGCAGGATTATATCATCTTCAAAATGGTTGGTGATGTCAAAATTTGAGAGGCGGAATTTACCCGAACCTGTCACCACAAGCAACCTGTCATCTGTATTGAATTCCCCGAGGTACCTGCCCCTGCCATCAGCATTCAGGCGGTTAATATCTTCGTCAAACCAGATCTTTGCACCACCCAGGGTTGATTCTCCCTTCTCCTTGAGGACGATCTTATGAACGGCATACCTGGTAAGGATATTGCCGATGGAATTTTTCCCTTTTATTGCAAGCTCTCCGAAGTCCAGTTCAAAAACCAGATTTTTCAGACGCGGCCTGGGTTTAAGGTATACCTTAACAACCTCAGCCTCTCCGTTGGGGTTGGCGCTGAAATATACTATTTTTGAATTTTTTGTCCCCTTTGTTATGTTGTATTCCCTGTCACGCGTAATCCCTTTAACGGCGGCCCTTTTCATCATACAGGCCCCGCTGGTTCCGTCACGGTATACAATATTGTATATGGTGCGTCTGTCATTCTTATTGAATACGGCAATATGGATTATGTTTTTACCGACGAAAATCTTTTCGGCTACCCTGGTGACCATATAGGTCCCGTCCTGCCGGAAAACAATGATATCATCTATGTCGGAGCAGTCGCATACAAACTCACCCTTTTTCAACCCGGTACCTGCAAAGCCCTCGCCACGATTGACATAAAGCTTTTCATTGGCCGCGACAACCTTTGTCGCCTCAATGGTGTCAAAACTGCGTATTTCAGTCCTCCTCTCCCTGCCTTTGCCGTATTTCTTTTTAATCTGCCTGAAATAATTGATGGCAAAAGGTACCAGGTTACCGAGATGATTTCTGACCTCCTCCATCTCCTCTTCTACACTCTTAATATGTTCATCCGCTTTTA
>SLOS01000162.1 GCA_007132365.1 Bacteroidales bacterium
ATTAATACTTTCAGGGCTGCTGCCTGCCGCTTTTTTATACGGTGCGGGCCAGGCAACCGCACAGGAAGAAACCGGCAGAAAGCCTAATATAGTTTTTATTTTTGCCGACGATATGGGATGGTCTGATGCAGAATACCAGAGTTACAAAACCACAGGATTGCATGAAACCCCCAATATTGACAGACTCGCCGCCGAAGGTATGATACTCAACCGCTTTTATCCTTCAGCAGCAAACTGCGCCCCCTCCAGGGCCTGCCTTCTGACCGGCACTTACACACCACGACATGGTGTTTATGTGCCCCAGGGATTGTCAAGGGGTGGTGATGTAAGCCGTATGCGGTGGAAAGTGCCCACACGGGATCAGGACGATTCGTTCAATACCTTTGATGTAAGCATAAATAATGTTGATCCGGAGTTTGTATCACTGGCTGAGATGCTTAAACAGGGAGGCTATGTAACAGCACGCCTCGGCAAATGGCATATAGGCGACGATAATCAGGGCTTCGACCTCTCCTCCGCCGAGGGAACACCTAACTTTGTAACAAACCTGTGGGGGCAGGAACGAAGATATTATACGGATATTACTGTTGCTGAAAGACTGACCGATGCCGCGATTGACTTTATACATGAAAACAGGGACAAACCATTTTTCCTTTATCTCTCTCATTGGGAACCACATACACCGCTCGCCGCGAGACCTGAAAGAATTGAATATTTCAGGAAAAAGTTTGAGGAATTGGGAGCAGATGAGGTCGAACCCAGATATGCAGCTATGATTGAGCAACTTGACATAAGTACGGGGAGGATAATGGCACTTTTAAAAGCCCTGGATCTTGAGGATAATACCATGGTGATATTCACCTCCGACAACGGGGGCTTGCACAGAATACCAAACAACTATCCCCTCAGGGCAAATAAAGGTTCATTTTATGAAGGCGGGATAAGGACCCCGTGCGTTATTAAATGGCCCGGGGTAATTGAGCCCGGTACAAAAACCTGGTACCCTGTAAACGGTGTTGATTTTATGCCCACTTTCGCGGAAATGGCCTCGGTACCTGTTCCCGATTCCCAGCCTGTGGATGGTTACTCAATATTGCCACTGCTCCGGGGAGAGAATATGACCCCCTCCCACTCTGAACGAACAATGTTCTTTCACTTCCCGCTATACCTGGGAGGCGCTGAATCATCACTTCCTGTGTACGGAGGCGGAGAAGAAAACTACTGGCGGGCTGTGCCCAGCACCACCATTATGGAGGGTGACTGGAAACTGATTTATTATTATGAGTACAACAACTTCGAACTGTTCAATCTTGGCAATGACCTTTCGGAAGAGAACGATCTTTCTGAAAAAGAACCTGCAGTGGCAAACAGGTTGCTCAAAAAGCTTGATGCATGGACTAAAGAGGTTAATGCACCAATACCGGATGTACCCAATGAAATGTTTGATCCGCACAAAATTGTTATTGAAGATAATTTTGAGATGTGGTACGCCTATTGACCTTTTTTGATATGGTTCGACAGCTTATCAGTATCGAAATGGTAAGCCTGCTGGCCCATATTATTAAGCGTTTCAAAGACTGATTAAACTAAAACCGGCAATAAATAAAAAGAATAAATCGCAATAATTTTAAATATTATGAAACTTAATAATCCAAAACTTTTAAAACTTTCTGTTGCCGGGCTTATGACACTTCCTTTTGGCTGCGCTGAAAGAAGTCCCGCACCTTTTGGCACGCCAGACAAACCTAATATTCTGATAATCCTGCCCGACGATATTGGTTGGGCCGATATCGGCTATCACGGTTCGGATGTAAGGACCCCAAATATTGACAAGCTGGCAAGGACAGGGATAATGTTTCAACAACACTATGTTATGCCAACCTGCACGCCAAGCAGGGTCAGCCTGATGACAGGGCTCTATCCGAGCAGGTACGGGGTACTTGGACCCGCATACGGAGAGGTGATAGACCTGGGCGACCCCACCCTGCCCTCCATACTGAGTGAACATGGATATTTTACTGCCATTGCAGGCAAGTGGCACATGGGGTCTCCACCCTATACCCCTTTGAAATACGGCTTCCATTCCTCCTACGGCTATTTTGACGGCCAGATTGATCCATATACACATGAATATAAGACTGAGACCGAGTTAACTGAACGTCGATCCTGGCACCGAAACGATGAATATCTTGATGAAAGCGGCACGCACGTAACCGACCTGATAACTGCCGAAGCCATCAGGATCATCGAAGAGGAACGTGATGAACCGTTTTTCCTTTATGTGGCCCACCATGTACCTCATTTTCCATTGGATGAGCCTGAGGAATGGATGTCAGTATATGATGACATTCCCCTGATGCACCCCTCTCGCAAGTTGTTTGCCGCCAGCGTAACTCACATGGATGACGGTATTGGCCGGATCATTGATGCACTTGAGAGAACTGGAAAAAGAGAGAATACCATAATAATATTTATCAGTGATAACGGTGGTCAGTTCAGCTGGCACAATATTACTGAATATCACGGTAAATATGCTGACAAGCCGCATGTTGTGCTGGGTAACAACTATCCTTTGCGCGGATGGAAGACCCAGGTGTATGAAGGGGGAATTCGTGTTCCGGCATTTATTAACTGGCCGGGACAACTGGAGCCGGGTATAATTGAATTCCCGGTTCATATAGCAGACTGGCTGCCCGCTTTATGCGACCTGACAGGATATGATAAGCCGCTGAGACCGGATCTGGACGGCATCAATATCTGGCCGGCGATCAGTGGAGAAAGAAGTTTCGAAGGGACACGCCAGATTTACTGGAAAACCCGTGCAGACTATGCTGTCAGGGATGGCCGGTGGAAACTGATTGTCAGCAGGAATACAAACAATGTTGAATTGTATGATATTGAAAATGATTTCCGCGAAAGCAACGACCTGAGTAACGAAAAACCTGAAATAGTTCAGCAGATGTTGAGTTTGCTGGAAGAATTTAAGGAGAAAGACAGGTAATCTAATACATAAATTATGAAGGTCTCCAATACTTTTTTAATTTTCAGCAACCTCAGGCAGTTATTTATCATGCTTCTGACTCCGGTTGCAATTATTATGGCTTCAGGCTATTCTCTTTCGGGCCAAACCCGGATCAACAGGATCCATGCGCATAAAGCCAGAAGCTTTCTGGACTCTAACCACCTTGAAGGTAATCTCATTCATCTTAACCTTTGCGGCGAGCGCCCGGAACATATCCGGGAAATTTATAAAACGGCGTTCAATACGCTTATTTCTCATCCGAATGCGGGATTCATTGAACTGGCCGGAAATCAGGCATTCCTGGACCTTTGCAGGGAAAACGGAATATCCCATTCTGGAGGGCCGATGCTGGGCAATATCTCATCAGAAGGTGCATCCGTATGGATCAGGACATTAAAACCAGCCTCAGTTGAGGTACGGATCGACACGGGTGGTTTGACCAGAACCTATGGACCGGTAAACAGTTCCGAAAGTTCCGACCTGACAGCAGTTGTCAGGGTAAACGGCCTGAAACCCGGTACTTCATACCCCTACAGGGTGTTCATTGACGGCCGGCAGATCAACACGGACGCGCAGCAATACATAAGGACCGCACCCCGGGAAAACTCCCCTGCAAAAGCAAGAATAGCATTCGGAACCTGTTACCACAGGTGGGGACTGTGCAACCAGCAACTCTCAAACCAGATAATAGCCCGGGAGCCTCTGGCCCTTCTGCTGGGGGGGGATATCGCTGTACAGGACAGGCGAAACCATATCGGACTGCACCGCGCCGACTACCTCCTGCGCGACTTTCACCCGGCATGGAGCAGCCTTGTATCATCAATACCGGTATATGCAACATGGGATGATCACGATTATTTTGACAATGACCTCTATAATATCCCCGAGGGGTATACCCTGGAGGACAAAGAGGCTGTAAGTGACATATTCAGAATATCATGGAACAACCCGCTTTATGGCTCAGGAGAAGACGGCAAAGGGGTCTTTTTCAGGACGAGGATAGGTCCGGCTGACGTTATTATGCTTGATAACAGGTATTTCAGGAAAAAAGGGAATTTTCTGGGCGACCAGCAGATGGAATGGCTCAAAGAGCAGCTGCTCGACTGCAAGGGGCCTTTCATTATCCTGTCAAACGGGACGATGTGGAGCGACTATGTTTCAGCCGGAAAGGACTCCTGGGGGGTATATGACCCGCAGGGGCGCGAGGAGATATTCAAGCTGATTGAGGACAATAACATAGGCGGGGTATTGCTGATATCGGGCGACAGGCACGGGGCAAGGGGGTTCACTATACCAAGGCCATCCGGTTTCAGTTTCTATGAGTTTGAAGTGGGAAGCCTCGGGGGGAGAGTGGGACCGCCGCCCATAAGAGCGGACTGGAATACGCAGCTTTACGGGATTTCAGGCGAGTATGCCTTCGGAGAGTTTGATTTTGACGCTACACTGCCTGACCCTGAGGTAACTTTCAGGCTGATCCATGAGAACGGGACAATACTCTATCAGCTTACGCTGAAAAAAAGTGAACTTACACCATAAAA
>SLOS01000239.1 GCA_007132365.1 Bacteroidales bacterium
CAGAGGAACCATACTGGTGGATCCTGCCAGATGGAGAAAGTCTTATGGCGCTGTTCCGGGATAACCGGAGAAGTGGCTACCTGTATCGTTCATTTTCCACTGACAATGGTCGTACATGGAGCCTCCCGGTACAAACCGATTTTCCTGATGCCCGGTCAAAGTTTAATGGCCTGCGGATGAGTGATGGGCGTTATGTTTTAGTTTCCAATCCAAATCCCGAACGCAGGGACCCTCTTGCCCTATCAATTAGCGATGACGGGATGGTTTTTACAAAAATGGGTTACCTTGTTGGTGGCCGCCATATTGATTATCCTCACGTAATTGAACATGAAGGGTATTTGTATGTGGCTTTTGCCGGGTCCGTTAAACAAATGATTGAGGTTCTTAAGATACGTATTTCTGATCTTGATGATCTTGATATGTCGCAAATGAAATGAATTTCGGATTGAAATCTGGACTTGCTGAATTAATTGAACTTAATAAGTATGTGCAAAATGAAAACAACTAAAAAGTTTATTTATACTTTGTTTATTTTGATGATTGTGATAATCACTAAAATACCTGTATTTGCTCAGACAACGGATTATCCGGATCCCGTTAAAAATCCTGAATCATCACTTATGCTTGCAGGGGATTGGGTTCCTGAAGACACACATGATATTGATTTCTTTGCATTACCGGTAATTCCTTCAGAGCATTCAATTGTAAGCGATGTAAGGTATGCATGGGGAAGGAAGACGAATCAGCATAATTATCTGGTTTATTTTGATGGTCGTTTCTGGGCTATGTGGAGCGATGGACCCGGAGTAGCCCGTAGTGATGATCCTGTTAAACATCGCGATATTGTTCCCGGACATGACCAGCCCGGCCAACTGGTCTCCTATTCTACAAGTAAGGACGGTATTAACTGGAGTGAGCCAAGATACTTGACTGATCCTCCGTTTATAGATGGATTTGGATGGATAGCCCGGGGTTTTTGGGTACGGGATGGAAAACTTCTGGCTCTTGTCACACATTATAATGCGCCGGGTTACAGGGGCGAAGGTCTTCAGCTTCATGCCTATGAGATGGTATCCGGGGAGGCCAGGGAATGGAAGCATAAAGGTCTTGTTTATGATAATGCAATGAATAACTTTTCGCCAAAAATGCTGCCAGATGGTAAGTGGATGATGTCACGAAGGGATAAGGCAGGCGACGTTTATATGCTTTTAGGTGGTGAGGAAAGCTTTGATAACTGGGAATCATTTCCAGTGATTGGTTATCAGGATGAAGAGCTCCATGCAGAAGAGCCCTACTGGTTCATACTACCTGATGACAATATAGTTGCTTTTTTCAGGGATAACCGTCGCAGCGGATTTCTTTTCAGGGCATTTTCCAGCGATAACGGACGCACCTGGAGCCGCCCTGTAAGGACCAACTTTCCTGATGCTAGATCTAAATTCAGCGGGTTACGTTTGAGTGATGGAAGATATATCCTTGTATCCAATTCCAATCCAAATAAACGTGATCCTCTTACTATAGCTATTAGTAATGACGGTTTGGTATTTACAAAAATGGGGTATCTTGTTGGAGAGCGTCAGGTTGATTACCCGCATGTAATAGAACATGATGGTTACATATACGTTGCACATGCAAGTGCCAAACAATCGGTTGAGGTACACAGGATAAGGATTTCCGATCTGGATAATCTTCAGATGTCAAAATAGAATTATATCAGATACATACCTGTCTTTCATAATGGAATTATCTATACGAATCGCTGATGTTGTTACTGTTCTGGTATATTTATTGGCCATGGTTGCGGCCGGGTTTTATTTTTCCCGGCGCAATCTTACAACTGAGGATTATTTTGTAGGCAACAGATCTTTTTCAGGCTGGGTAATCGGGTTATCGATGCTTGGAACGATTGTCAGCTCAGCCACTTTTCTGGCTTTGCCGGCAGCTGCCTTTATTCTGGATTGGCGCATGCTGACAGTTAATCTGGTGGTCCCTTTCATTGCGGTTCTTGCTGTAATTGTGTTTATCCCGTTTTTTCGAAGGGGTAAATTAACATCGGCATTTGAATATCTTGGAGAGCGTTATGGTGTAGTTCCCCGGATGTATGGTACGGTTAGTTTTATAATTCTGCAGATTATCCGGATGGCGCAGATTCTGTTTCTTGTGTCGATTGTCATTCAATTTTTTACAGGGATATCTATTGTCTGGGTTATTATTGCTATCGGGCTTTTTATAGGGTTTTATACATATATGGGCGGAATCCAGGCTGTGATATGGACAGATGTTATTCAGGCAATGATTTTGATTATTGGAGGTGGTATTTGTATTTACTGGATTTCCATTGAGCTGCCGGGTGGTTTGCCGGAAATTTTTGAAGTTGGGAAGGCACATAATAAATTCAGTCTTGGTTCGATGGAATTTAATCTTGGTGAGCGGACCTTCTATACTATGATTATTCTTGGTATTATCAACTGGCTTGGCATATTTGCCGGAGATCAGAATATGGTGCAGCGTTACGTTTCATCACGTTCGACACGCGAGGCACAGAAGGCAACCATTATCTATTCAATGATTGCATTACCGATGTGGACTCTATTTTTCTTCGTTGGCACAGGGTTATTTGTCTTTTATTTATCTTCTCCCGATCCGGTTGTTGCAGGTCTTGACGCTGATCAGGTTCTGCCTTATTTCATATTTTCCGAAATCCCGCCGGTTATTACAGGTATTATTATTTCTGCTGTCATTGCAGCATCTATGAGTACAATGGATTCAGGGATAAATGCTATTTCAACAGTGACTGTTGTTGATTTCATGAAGCCATGGTTAGCCAGAAACCGTGAGGATGCTTATTATTTAAGGTCCGCTCACTGGGTAGTCAGTGTAGTGACTGTACTGGTTGTAATTGGTGCGATCTCATTCAGTCTGATGGACAAGGAAAGCATGAACGATATAAGTCTTATTGTTACCAGTGTTTTCGGTGGCTGTTTAATGGGGCTTTTCCTTATGGGTTTTTTCACTCAGCGCATAGATGGCTATTCTGCTACTGTGGCATTGATACTTGCTGTTGTGGTAAACATCTATCTCGGACTGGGGCTGCTGGGTGTATTACCCTCTTATCTGACATTAAATATCCATAGCTACTGGGTTATAGCTCTGGTTAACGGTACTTTTATTATTCTGGCGTATTTCATTGGTGTTGTTCGCGGCAAGAGTAAAAAATCACTGGAAGGACTTACTGTGTGGACAATGAAGCGGGGTTCACAATCATAAATAATGCTGGAATGAGAGGTTCACATTCCGGTAATTTGATATTTAAATATATTATCAGGACTTATCATAATTTTTGCTATGAATAAAGAATCAGTTGTTTATGACATAGTTGTAGTTGGCGGAACACCTGGCGGGATCATGGCAGCAGTTGCTGCCGGCCGTTTGGGATCAAGGGTGCTGCTGACCGAATACCATGGTCATATCGGAGGTATGTCTGCCAGCGGGTTGGGCAAGAGTGATGTGGAAAACAGGGAAGCTGTTGCAGGATTGTTCAGTGAGTTTACACAAAGAGTGCTGGATTATTATGTGGATAAATATGGTGAGGACTCCGAAAATGTATTGTTATGTAAAGGCGGATATTATTATGAGCCATCAGTAGCCGAAATGGTATTTAATCAGATGATCAGCGAGGTTAAAACTATTACCCTGTTGGTCAACCATCAGATTGAGGAAGTTAAGGTAGAGTCTTCAGATATTACCGGGGTGGTATTCAAAGACAGAAACAGTGGTGAGTTGAAAACCATCAGGGGTAAAGTTTATGTTGACGCTACCTATGAAGGTGATTTGTATGCTTTGGCCGGTGCTGATTACCGGTTAGGAAGAGAAGGGAAGGATGAATTTGATGAAAAACATGGTGGCAGGATATTTTTTGATTATAATGAAAACGTTTTTCTTGAAGGCAGCACTGGTGAGGGTGATAATAAACTGACAGCCTATACCTATCGCTTATGCCTGACTGATAATCCGGAAAACAGTTATATATTGACAGAACCTCCTTCAGGGTATAACCGGGATAATTACCTAAAATATTTTGATGATTTAAAGGAAGGCAGACTGGGCCCTCCGAAAGTATTTAAAGAGGGGCACGGTTATTACCCTGAGCATTTTAATACAATGTTACGGGTTTTTTCTTTTGCCAGGATCCCTAACCGTAAATTTGATGTAAATACCAATCCCCGTCCGCTGGGATTTCCTTTTGGCGGGCAGAATTACACCTATCCCGAAGCAGGATGGAAAGAGAGGGAGAAAATATTTACCCGTCACCGGGAGCTTGCTCTCGGATTGCTATACTTTGTACAGAATGATCCGGAAGTTCCGAAGGAACATCGGGAAATGGCAAGGCAGTACCATCTGCCTTTGGATGAGTTTGCTGATAACCAGCATTTCCCCTGGCAACTTTATGTTCGTGAAGCAAGAAGGCTGAAAGGCAGGTATACTTTGACTGAAAA
>SLOS01000042.1 GCA_007132365.1 Bacteroidales bacterium
CATTCACCGGACAATCCCGGTATATAGACCAGTGTATGCTTTACAACAACCAGAATCCCTATACTGTTGCCCTGGTGGTACCAAACAGGGAAGCACTTAATCGGTTCCTCAAGGAAAAACACCTTAAGGCGGAAACAAAAGAAGGACAGGTAGCAATACTGAAACTCATTGAGCTGGAACTGAATGAATACCGGATAGGAAGGAAATATGAGAAAATGTTTCCGCAAAGATGGCTGCCTGCCTCAATAGGGATACTGGATGAGGCTTTTACTGAAAACAACAATTTACTGAACAGCACCCTTAAAATAGTAAGAGGAAAGATAACGGAAAAGTATGAGGAACGAATTAACTATCTTTACACCGTAGAATCGAAAGATATTTGCAATCCTGAAAATATTAAGGCAATCAATTCACTTATGTCGGCAGGTTAATGCGCAATTATTTCATTAATTACATAATAGTAGTTTAAGCTTTCCGTTCAAGTATATATTATAAACAGGTCACAAAACAGTTAATGAAGGATTTTTTAAGGTTCCTTACCAGCAGGATATTCTGGAAACATCTTGCTATTATCGCCGGTATAGCTATTTTTATTGCACTTTCGGTATTCATAGGATTAAAGATATATACCAAGCATGGAAAAGCATATGCCGTGCCGGATCTCCGGGGGTTAACGGTAGATGAGGCAGAAATGGTTACCGCGGCGCGAAGACTGAGATTTAAAGTATCCGATTCGGTATTTATCAGTCATGAAGCAAGGGGAACTGTGATAGACCAGAATCCTGCACCAAATTTCAGGGTTAAGGAAAACAGGACCATATTCCTTACTATCAACGCCATGAATCCGGAGAGAGTCCTGATGCCGGATATCACCGGTGTCTCACTTCGTCAGGCCAGGGCAATCATAGAAACCCGGGGACTTGAGGTAGGTACGCTGATATATGTACCTGACATTGCTCTCAATAATGTCTTGGCACAACAATACGAAGGCAGGGACATAAAGCCCGGTGAAATGGTTATCAGGGGAGAAAAAATAGACCTGGTTCTTGGAGAGGGTTTAAGTACCAGAACTACCTATGTTCCTGATCTGCTTTACCTGACCCTGGAGCAGGCAAGAAACAGGATACTGGAATCATCACTTAATCTTGGCGCTACACTTTATGATAACACAATTGAAACAGAAGAAGACTCGCTGGATGCATTTGTCTGGAGACAGAGGCCTGAATATGAAGACGATATACAAATACGACTGGGCTCAATAATAGACCTGTGGTTATCGGTCGACTCAACACTTCTCCCGGTACAGGACACAATGGATTTACATATTCCTGAAATTTTTGATGACGAAGACATTATTATACGGTAGCCTGATACTTCTTTTGTGTTCTGCTACCGGATGGTCGCAGGAAGTACTTACCGGCATTGAGGTAAACCAGCCTGTCAGGGAGAGTTATCAACAAAGGTCATCCCTTAAGTCTGACACAGGCTCCGTGCTGGAACTTCCGTTTTTCGATGATTTTTCCACCTCCGCTGTATATCCTGACAGTGAAAAATGGTCGGACAAATATGCCTTCATAAATGATGATTACCCGGTAAACCCTGTTTCTGTAGGTGTGGCAACCCTTGATGCCATTGACCATACCGGATCTTTATACCCGCATGCAACAACTTTGCCCTTTTTGGCGGACAGGCTTACATCACACAGCCTCAATCTTAATTATCCTGCCGGCGACAGTATTTACCTTAGCTTTTTCTACCAGCCCCAGGGGAGGGGTGATATGCCACAGCCGCACGACTCACTGAGACTGGAATTTTATTCACCCGTAACAGAAAGCTGGCGAATGGTATGGTCGGTTCCGGGGGAAAGCCTGCACGATTTCAGGTTTGTAATGGTCCCGGTAAATGATCCTTATTATCTTCAGGAAGGATTTCGCTTTCGCTTCAGCAATATAGCAAGTATTGCAGATAACCATTTTAATCCCGGTGCCAGGGGCAATGCCGATCACTGGCATATTGACTATGTTTATCTTAACAGGGAGAGGTCATTTGACGATACCGTATTCAGGGATATTGCCTTCGTAAAACCTTTACGATCGCTGCTGAACAATTATACAGCTATGCCCTGGGACCAGTTCCATGCCGGCAGGCTTGCTGAAATGGGTTCAGTACTGCCTTTCACCTATCGTAATAACGACATGGTAACCAGAAGCGTCCGGAGGCAGTTTTCAATTTATGATGTTTACGGGAACAGAACTGTGCACAGTTCTTCAGGAGGGACAGTCAATATTGCTCCCGGGGATCTGCATCAATACAATTCCGATGTGGCCTATTCCTTCAATAGTGATAATCCGGATTCTGCCCTTTTCAGGGTTAAAGCCTGGCTTGTCACCGATGATTTTGACTATAAAGGAAATGACACAGTTATTTACTACCAGGATTTCAAAAATATCTACGCTCTTGATGACGGGACTGCCGAGAACGGATACGGGCTTTTCGGCGGAGGTGCCGAAAATGCCAGGCTCGCATACAGGTTCAGGGCATATAAGCCAGACAGCCTGAGAGCTATCCAGATATATTTTAACCAGTCACTCAACAATGTATCCCGCCAGTACTTCAACCTGGCAGTATGGGATGACAATAACGGTAAACCCGGCAATCTTATCTACAGGCAGGAAGGCGTAAGACCTGAATATGAAGGGGAGCTCAACCGGTTCCACACCTATCAGCTGGATTCGGCAGTTTTTATTTCCCAGGTTTTTTATGTGGGACTTATACAGATTAATTCCGGATTTCTGAATATAGGTTTTGATGTGAACCTGAACAACCGTAACAGGATCTTTTACAATATACATGGTGAATGGTTAAACAGCTCATTTGAAGGCTCACTTATGATACGTCCTGTGGTTGGGAGCCCATTATCCCCGCCGCTTTTCAGCGAACATGCAAAAAAAAGGGGCCTGAAAGTATATCCAAACCCTGCCGTCGATGTGCTGTATATTGACCTTGAAACTGATGTTGAACCGGCTTCTGTGACATATAAACTGTACAACCGTCTCGGACAACTGGTTTATAATGGTACCGGACATATCCAAAGCATTGATCTGTCATCTTTCCCTCCCGGAATTTATTTTCTTCGTACTGAAAGCAGGTCAGTTGATTTCGAAACAAAGAAGATACTGATCACACACTAAGCTAAATTCCTTATGGCTGACGATCTGCCCGGAGATGAATTCAGGGAAAACGCGGACTTATTTGAGCATTTCAGATTTGAAGCAGATCCGGGTCAGAAATTACTTCGTATAGACAAGTTCCTGGTAAACCGGATTGAGAATATCTCAAGGAGCCGCATCCAAAGTGCAGCGACTGCAGGCAACATCATGGTTAATGATGCACCTGTAAAATCCAGTTACAGGGTCAGGCCGGGTGATATTATCACTGTAGTGATGGCCTGGCCCCCCAGGGAAATTGAGCTGGTACCCGAGGATATACCAGTTGATGCAGTTTACGAGGATGATCAACTTGTTGTTGTAAACAAGGAGGCCGGAATGGTTGTACATCCGGGGCACGGCAACTATACCGGCACACTGGTAAATGCGCTGGCATGGAGATTCAGGGAGATGCCCCTGTTCAGGAGCGGTGAATTGCGTCCCGGCCTGGTTCACAGGATTGACAAGAATACAAGCGGACTGGTTGTTGTGGCAAAAACAGAGCTGGCTATGAACCGGCTGGCAAAACAGTTTTTCGACAGGAAGACCAAAAGAAAATACACTGCCATTGTGTGGGGACTGCCGCAACCTGAAGAGGGAACGATCGTGGGACATATTGGGAGGCACGTGAAAGACAGGATGAGGATGGATGTTTTTCCCGGCGGACAGGAAGGCAAACACGCTGTTACACACTACAGGGTAATTGAAAAACTTGGTTATATAAGCCTTCTTGAATGCAGGCTTGAAACCGGCAGGACACATCAGATAAGGGTACATCTTGAGCATATCGGGCACCCTCTTTTCAATGATGAAAGATACGGCGGAGACGTTATTCTGCGAGGAACCACATTCACAAAGTACAGGCAGTTTGTTCACAACTGCTTTAAAATCCTTCCGCGCCATGCCCTCCATGCAAAATCACTCGGGTTCACTCACCCCCTGTCAGGTGAAGAGTTGTATTTTGAATCTGAATTACCCCGGGATATGGAGCTGCTTCTGGATAAATGGAGAAAATATACCGGTGGCAGAGAAGATGAAGATTAGTTGAGGAGTACAAACTTGTTTGAACAGATTGCTGACTAAATAGTCGGTTAACTTAAGATACAAATCCGGTTTTTATTACTTTTACAATATAATAACAATACGCTCAACTCATTATGATCTGATGCTCAAAAATATAGCCATTGCAGCTGGAGGTGACTCTTCCGAATATATTGTTTCGGTGGCGAGTGCCTCAAATATAGAAAAATCACTTGACAATAAACGTTAC
>SLOS01000197.1 GCA_007132365.1 Bacteroidales bacterium
CCAGGATCTGTGAAAAGGGTATTGTAACAAGAAATGCAGCGGCAAACGGCACCAGCCACAGGAACTCCCTGTGCAGTGGATCATTCAGTTTTTTTAAGGATCCGCCCGCTATTTCTGTAAAAAGCACCGCTGCGGCAATCAGGACCAGCGGTTCTCCCGGCACCCTGATCATTGAACCTTCAATCAGTGGAACCGGCACTGAAAAGGGAAGTACAAAAGCCACCAGCTTCAGCAGGGCCGCCTGCAGATTAAAGTGTACAATAAGCAGGGCAAAGACGAAAACAAGGATGGCGCCGGTTATGAGCGCAAGCAGGGGATAGAGCAATGATCCTGCAAAAATAATGGCAACAATCAATGCAACAATAAATGTCACTGAAAGTATACCGTATCTGTTTATCGCGTTCCCTGGCATCCGCACCCGGTTGATTAATCCATTCTGACTATCCTGACAAAGACCATTATGACTATAAATGCAATTACAGCAGCAACAGCTATTAGCAGCCGTGGCGGCCATGCCGGTTTTTCGGCAACAACCGCGGGCGAAACCACATAGCTGCGGGGGATGGGTGTTTCAAGGCTTTTTCTTAACCTTTCATAGTTATTCTTCAAAGAGGCCAGATTCCATAACTCAGCTTCATAAGTAGTTAATTTCCTCATCACATCTGAAGTAACGCCATCACCTCCTTCAGCGTGGCCAAATATGTCAGCGGAACCAATATCCGCTGTTCCGTCTTTCAAACGCTGCACCGGCAATATTACTTCCTGTTCCATGATCTGCCTCTCCATCTCCAGCGTTTCCTCCAGCTTTTCCATGTAAAGCTCCTTTGCAAAGTTATAGGCTGCAAGCCTGTTCTCCAGGAGAATGTCTTCCTTTATAAGATCGCCCAGCGCCACTATCCGGTTGGCCATCTCAGCCGCGTATACCCTGTCCTTGTCCCTTACCCTGACCGATACTGAGCCATAACGGGTCTTATCCGTTTTAATACGGTTTCCAGCAACCCGGTAATACCTGCTGCGTCCTCCGGGATCGTTCATGTCGATACCGAGCCTTTCCGAAAACCGGAAAACAGCATCCAGACTGTCGAGCATGCGGGTTGAGCTGAGTATCTGAATATGTGCATCTATCTCTTCATTATTGCCGAAGCCAACTCCAAGCTGCTCATACTGCCGGCTAAAAAGGGTCAGGGGGACATAGATAATGGTCTCGGACTGGTACAATGGCTTTATTATAAGAGGCGAGGTGAGCAGCAGCACAAGCAGAAAAATGCCTGCCGAACCTCCTGTGACCCACTTGATAAAGTTTGCCCTGAACATCCATGAGATGTCAAATCCTGATCTATCCATATAAAAATCATTGATATAACAAAGTAAAGAAATAAACAGCCAATTTGTTTAAGTCCGTTCTATAATTCTGCTTTCGCGGAATTGAACAGGCCTTTTTGTATGGCAGTCATGCCAGCGGAAAAGCAAGCCCGGATAATGATACCGGCTTTATGCTGGTTTCAGCATCATTTGATAACAGTGATGTGGAGGTTAATTATTAAGGTCTGGTCATTTAGAAGAAGGGTTGACACCCCTGTTAATTTATTAAAACGATAAAATTCAGTTATATGCAAAATCGGTCGAAGGTAAATAAACATGCTGTTGCATCTGACAATAAATTTTTGTATATTATGCAGAAATATGATTTTGTTTAAAGGAAACTGGTAAATTATCATAAAGTTGACCAACGATGTTTTTTCCGGATGAAGACATTTGAAAGAAACAAATCCATATTGGTTGCCATATTGTTGTTTTTGACAGCCGCTACCCTGATATTTGCCTCACCGGCATATCCGGACACTATTAACAATATTGAAAGTTCAGCCCGGATTGTTTACCTGGTCGAGATTGAAGGTGTTATAACCACCGGCCAGAAAAATTTTATCGAGCGCCAGGTTGACAATGCCATGGAAATGGAATCACAATTGCTGATAGTCAGAATTAACACTCCCGGCGGTTTAGTCGATGCCACCATGAAAATTAATGAACTATTTCTGAATGTTCCGATGCCGGTAGCCGTCCTTGTTGCACCTTCAGGAGCGATTGCAGGGTCGGCAGGAACTTTTATATTAATGGCTTCCGACATTGCGGCTATGGCTCCGGGTACAACTATAGGTGCTGCCCAGCCTGTCACAATTTCTCCAGAGGGCGCCGGGGAAGCAGGCGAAAAAACCGTCACATTTTATGCCTCCTACATGCGTAATACCGCCGAAGAAAAGGGGAGGCCTGGTGATATTGCTGAAAGATTTGTTACTGAGAACCTGTCACTCGGTTCCAGGGAATCACTGGAAAAAGGTATGATAGATTACCTGGCCCGCAATGTGCATGAACTGATGAATGAAATTGACGGCAAAGAAATTGAAAAACTGGGTGAAATCTACAAATTGAACACTATTGATGCCCCCATTGTGCAGGATGAAATGACTTTCGCTGAAAGGCTTCAAAACTGGCTCAGTAATCCACAGATAGCTTTCCTGGTTTTAATGGCTGGAGTCCTGGGCATTTATCTGGGTTTAAATGCTCCGGGGACTATAGTCCCGGAAGTAGGTGGACTGATCCTTATAATTATGGGAATATATGGAATCGGTTTGTTTGATGTAAATACTACCGGCATTATTCTATTGCTGTTGGGAATTGGCTTGATCATGGCAGAAATTTTTACTTCAGGATTTGGAGTACTTGGAACAGGAGGAGCAATATCTCTTGCCGTAGGTGCGATAATGCTCCCTATAGAACCATTTATGGCATCTGAATGGTATCCTGCTTTCATAGTAACTGTAGGAGGAACAGTATTGGGACTGGTTATCATTCTGGTAGTAGTTGTACAACGGGTTATAAAAAGCCGCCGCCGGTGGACCGGCGGCAGTGAACATTTTAACCCACCGGAAAAAGGAGTGACTGTAAGCGAGCTGAATCCGGAAGGCCGGATCAAAGCAAGAGGTGAGTACTGGCGTGCCCGCAGTATAGATGATTCAACAATACCGGCCGGAACGGAAGTAAAAGTGGTAAAAGCTGAAACGCTGCTGTTATGGGTACAAATAACAAAAAATGAAAAAACCAAAAATGATACTGCTGAATTATAAAACCAATTAAAGGAGGTATATCTTATGTCAGAGTTTATACTAGAAGGTAATTTATGGATACCGGCGATAATTGTCATATTTGTTTTTGTCGCAATGGCAATCAGGATTGTCCGGGAATATGAAAGATTGGTAGTTTTTCGATTAGGCCGGTTGATAGACATTAAAGGTCCCGGATTTATCCTTGTGATACCTGTTGTGGACAAGGTTGTGCGGATATCCCTGCGTATTGTCACCCTGGATGTTCCCTCCCAGGAAGTGATAACTAAAGACAATGTAACAACCAATGTAAACGCAGTGGTCTATTATCGGGTAGTAGACCCTAACCGTGCTGTTGTTAATGTTGAAGAATATGCCATGGCAACTGCACAACTGGCTCAAACCACCTTGCGTAGCGTTGCAGGACAGGCGGAGTTGGACGAGCTTTTATCAGAAAGAGAAAAGTTGAATATAAAAATCCAGAGCATTTTGGATGAAGCAACTGATCCATGGGGGATTAAAGTAACTACGGTCGAAATTAAAGATGTAGTTATACCCGAATCTCTGCAAAAAGCGATCTCCAGGCAAGCTACTGCTGAAAGGGAACGCCGGGCGGTGATTGTACAGGCTGAAGGAGAAAAGCAGGCTGCAGGAAAAATCAGGGAAGCAGCAAAAATTCTGAACAGTGAAAAAGGGGCCTTTTATGTCCGGCTTCTGAGAGCACTTCCTGAGATAGCCAGCCAGCAAGGTTCGCTTATCGCTTTTCCACTGCCCGTGGAGCTGAAATATCTGTTTCCTCCGGTACACGAAGAAGGCGACAAAGGTGAAGACAGTAAGAAAAAGGATAAAGAGAAATAATCAATGTAATCTTTTCTGAAGATCCCATATTCATCTTTCCCATTTTCCAACATATTTGGTTCATAATTCTCTTATACCACTTAATCTCAATATCCATTCCCATTGCTCGTTACCTGACCAATCACCCGATTGGCTGTCTCTGAAGCTGCAATTAAGGTAACACAAAACCGGGCCCTAATTTCATAACTCTTTCCCAAAATCTTATAATAGCTGACATTAAATTTATCCCGATTTTTGCAGTGTAATTTGATAAATTATAAAATTATGGCTGCAAAAACATATACTCCTGTTCTCCTTTCCCCGGAGGGAGCGGAAAACAATAACAATACCGCCGGGACTGCCGCAGTAAGGAAAAATTTTCCCCTGCTGCATATGTCCTGTGCTTCATGCGCTGCAAGTGCAGAGAATACCATTAAAGCTCAGAAAGGGGTTGTAAACGCATCGGTGAATTTTGCCTCCTCATCTGTGTCGGTCGAATATTTGCAGGACATCATAAA
>SLOS01000054.1 GCA_007132365.1 Bacteroidales bacterium
ACGATGCCAAAATAAAGGTTAACAGAATTGTGCGGGAGATTGATAAATGTATTGCTCTTTTGAACCATTAGAATACAAAACCGTATATGGATGACAAGCTTTCAATACGGGTCAACGTTGCAGAGAGGTTTTATCCCCTGAAAATTAACAGGGCAGACGAGGAGAAGATCCGTAAAGCAGCCAGACTGATCAATGAAAAAGTTCTTCAATATAAACAAAGGTACACAGATAAGGATCTGCAGGATTTTTTGGCCATGGCTGCATTACAGTTTGTCATCAGGTTGATTGAAAGCGAGGAAAATACTGATGTTATGCCCTTCCATGAGGAGTTAAGGGATATGGACCGGGAACTGGGAGAATATTTGGAAAGCAGGAAAAAGAGTGATAGCGTTCTTTAACATATAAGAAGAATTTGCCCGCATAGTGTTTCTTTAATTGAGTAAAACTCAACACTTTACAAATTGGAGTAAAGCTCGTTTCGACAATGGCAGGCCTTACTCCCGGCTCGTCCGGGAGTTCCGGGAAACCGGAACATTGGAAGTCAGAATTGAAATGGCAGCTCCACCCATGTTAAATTGGGGTTTTAACGATAATTAGAGAGACATATGCGGGTTTTTTATTATATATAATCATAGTAAAAAACCAATAATAATAATAATAGTAATGGATACAGCAATCATAACAGGGGCATTAACACCGGCACTCTGCTCGGTAATCGCGGCTGTTTCCTTTTTGGCAGGTGGGGTTCTGACTTATTTCTTCTATCGTGTCATGCTTAAAAGGAAAAGGGTTAATATAATCAAGGAGGCAGAACTTGAGGCCGAAGTCATAAAAAAAGATAAAATTTTACAGGCCAAGGAGAAGTTTTACCAGCTAAAATCGGAACATGAAAAGATTATTAATGAGAAAAACAACAAGATAAACCAGATTGAGCAAAGAATAAAACAAAGGGAATTGGCTTTATCCCAGCGAATAGCTGAGTCGCAAAAAGAAAAACAGGAAATTGAAGCGATTCGCTCAAATTTGAATACCCAGCTTGAACTGGTTGAGAAGAAATCGGAAGAGATGGGAAGACTGCATAAGCTTCAGGTCGACAAACTTGAAGCTATTTCAGGCCTTTCCGGGGAAGAAGCAAAAACACAGCTAGTTGAGTCGATGAAAGAGGAAGCCAAGACAGAGGCTATGTCATATGTAAACGAGATAATGGGTGAGGCAAAGATGACTGCAAATAAGGAGGCTAAACGTATAGTTCTTCAGTCTATCCAGAGAGTGGCCAGTGAGAGTACCATTGAAAACTCAGTTACGGTTTTCCATATTGACAACGATGAAATCAAAGGACGTATAATAGGCCGTGAAGGCCGGAATATCAGGGCACTTGAAGCAGCTACAGGAGTTGAGATCATTGTTGACGATACACCGGAGGCAATAATTCTTTCAGCTTTTGATCCTGTTCGCAGGGAGATTGCACGGCTCTCTCTGCACCAGCTTGTTACCGACGGGCGTATACACCCTGCCCGCATCGAGGAGATTGTTCTGAAAACACAGAATCAGATAGAGGAAGAGATAGTAGAGATAGGTAAGCGCACCACAATAGATCTCGGAATTCATGGACTTCATCCGGAACTTGTCAGGATCATAGGTAAAATGAAATACCGTTCCTCATACGGCCAGAACCTCTTACAGCACTCACGCGAGGTAGCCAATCTTTGCTCCATTATGGCAGCAGAACTGGGACTTAATCCCAAACTGGCCAAACGTGCCGGTCTGCTGCATGATATAGGCAAGGTGCCAGATGATGAGCCGGAGTTACCCCATGCCATTCTGGGCATGAAGCTTGCCGAACGATATAAGGAAAAACCTGAAATTGTAAATGCTATTGGTGCCCATCATGACGAGGTTGAAATGACCACAATGATAGCACCCATAGTGCAGGTTTGTGATGCCATATCGGGAGCAAGGCCGGGTGCCAGGAGAGAGGTGGTGGAGGCTTACATTAAAAGGTTGAAGGATCTGGAATCCATGGCTCTTGCTTATCCGGGAGTAATGAAAACCTACGCCATTCAGGCCGGAAGGGAGTTAAGGGTTATAGTGGGAAGCGAGAAGATATCGGATAAAGATGCAGAGAAATTGTCTTACGACATAGCCAAGAAGATACAGGATGAGATGACTTATCCCGGCCAGGTGAAAATAACTGTAATCAGGGAGACCAGGGCTGTAAGTTATGCAAAATAAGACGAAATTTTCGCGGTAATATGATTAAATAACCCTTTATATGAAGATTCTGGTTACCGGCTCTGCCGGATTTATAGGTTTTCACCTTGTAAGAAGGTTGCTTGACAGGGGAGACAAAGTCGTAGGTCTGGATAACATAAACGATTATTATGATACTAACCTGAAATATGCAAGATTAAATCAGACCGGTATTGAAAAATCCCGGATCGTTTATGGTAAAGCCCTGCAAAGCTCAATATATGAAGGTTACCATTTCATTCAGATGGACCTTGAGGATCGCAAGGGAATAAATGAGTTGTTTGAGAAGGAAAAATTTGATAAGGTCTGTAATCTTGCCGCCCAGGCAGGTGTCCGTTACAGTCTTACCAATCCCTATGCCTATATTGAAAGTAATATCAGTGGATTTATAAATATTCTTGAAGCCTGCAGACATAACAAAGTCGGGCACCTGGTCTATGCAAGCAGTTCCAGTGTTTACGGGTTGAATGAGAATATGCCATTTTCCACAAGTGACAATGTTGATCATCCTGTAAGTCTCTATGCTGCTTCAAAGAAGAGCAACGAGTTAATGGCACATACATATTCCCATCTCTATAATCTTCCGACAACAGGACTCCGTTTCTTTACTGTTTACGGTCCCTGGGGCCGCCCCGACATGGCATTGTTTATTTTCACCAAAGCGATATTTGAAGGTAACACCATTGATGTATTCAATAATGGCGATATGCAGAGGGATTTTACCTTTGTGGATGATATAGTTGAAGGAGTGGCAAGGGTTCTTGACACTGTACCGGCCGGCAGCAGGGACTGGAACGGGGTACAGCCTGACCCCTCAGCCTCAAGGGCACCATATAAGATTTACAATATTGGTAATAACAGCCCGGTAAAGCTGATGGATTTCATCTCTGCTATTGAAGAGGCGACAGGCAAAAAGGCAAGGAAAAACCTCATGCCAATTCAGCCGGGAGATGTGCCTGCCACGTGGGCGGACGTTGATGATCTGATCAATAATATCGGCTACAGGCCCGGTACAGATATACGCAGGGGTGTAGCGTTATTTGTGGACTGGTACAGGGATAATTACTGCTGAGTTATGAATGGATGTTTTATCCGTCTTTAACTATCAGTTAAATTCATAACCTATTCCCCATTCAATGTAATCGGCTATAGCCACCCAGTGAGCCTTGATTGAGAATTGTAATGTGAGGTTGTTTGCAAATGAATATTTTATGCCCAGGCGGTTAGTCATATAAGGCCAGTCCCTTGCCTGATTAAAAATGTAAATGCCGGGATGCAGGATAAACGCCAGCGGGCCTTTGTCCCTCTGAAGTGAGATATGCAGGGCGGATTGGAAAGGAAAGAAAGAATCATCGTTCTCAGTTCTTGTAACTGGAAGATATGCCCCGGTTTTGTTGTAAAAAAAGCTTATGCCTATTCCCAGGCTTCTCTCCGGACGATATATATACCCATAATCAAATATAAGGCTTGAAGTGAAAATTTGTTTATCAATCCTCCTGTCAATTTCCTTGATACCCGGAGCAAATACTACAGAAAACCGGCCTTTGCCTTTTGTTATTGTATCCCTGTCCAGTTTAAAAGATCCTGAATGTGTGTGACCAGACCTGAAATCCAGGCCCGCATTAAGGGTCAGCATGTTTATTCCCTGATTCGGTGCAACCACCCGGCCGTTTGAGATGTGATGAACAGATATTCCCGGTCTGAATATCAACTTACCATCAGTAATCGGTATTTTCCCTGACAGGGATATCTGGCCGTAAGCATTGAGATGAGAACCTATGGCCCTGTTTAAATAATTGGATTCAAGGTCAAATTTTTTGGTTGCGTAGGCAATTCCAAAACCTGTCTTTAACTGGACAGGTAATCTTTTGCTGATACGTTGATTGAGCATACCAAAATAAGCCGCATGAAAATTACCATAAACATCTTTATTTCCAAGATTGGAGTAGAAATAACCGGGACCAAGCACCGGATTGCGGGTCTCTTCACCTTCAGGGTGGCTGAACCATGCATTCAGTTCAATGCTTCTAAGATATTCACGATTAAGATAAACAATGGAAGCATGGTGTGGCAGGACACTTCCGGCATGAATGCTCAGATTGTAATAAACAAATTTATTCCCTTCTGCTGAAGAAACCCGGGGATTGAGCATATTAAGGCAGACCAGGGTCAGCATTGGTAAAATATGATGCCCGGGTTTAA
>SLOS01000198.1 GCA_007132365.1 Bacteroidales bacterium
CCTGCCACCCCGGCAAATATTATCCCGAACATTGACTCATTCAGGTACGGCATAAGGACCAGCCATCCGATAAGCGCTCCCACAGGCTCAGCCAGACCCGACAGGAAAGAATACAGGAAAGCCTTTCTGCGGCTGCCGGTTGCGTAGTAAATAGGCACCGAAATCGCAATGCCCTCCGGGATATTATGAATGGCAATTGCTATTGCAATAGGGATCCCGATAGAAAGATCCGTCAGCGCTGCAATAAAAGTTGCCAGTCCCTCGGGAAAATTATGAACGGTAATTGCAATGGCCGACAAAAGTCCCATCCGCATCAGTTTTTTCTTCTTGTGACTATCCATTTTTTCTTCATCCACTTCGCTCACATCCTCAACCTTGCGAACCTCGTGCGGATTTTCCTCTGAGGGCACCATACGGTCGATCACGCCGATAAAAAGTATGCCGCCAAAAAAGGAGAGCAGGGTGATCCAGTTACCCTGAACAGCGCCCATCTCGGCAACAAGGGATTCCCTGGCCTTGAAAAAGATCTCCACCATTGACACATATATCATAACACCCGCCGAAAAGCCAAGGGCTATGGCCAGGAACCTGGTGTTGGTTGTTTTAGTGAAAAAAGCCAGGGCGCTGCCGATTCCCGTCGCCAGTCCCGCGAAAAGCGTCAGTCCGAAAGCTATCAGCACCTCCTGTGAAAACATATGGGGAATTTCCATAGTCCAAAATTGCAGTTTATAAAATACAGATGCGCATCTCCCGGTCGCCTACCTGCTGCGGGCTTTTTTAAATATTATGTTAAACGCAGCCCTGCCTAAGTATCTTATATCGGTGCGCCACGGACATTTATCATAAGCGTCAAGATACCTGGTTTCCGAATCCTGGATCTCTTCGATGGTATCTGGCATATCAGCATAAAAAGGCGGGATCAGGCCCGGTTTATAACTGATCCTTCTTTCCTGCAGCTCTTTATTGTACAGCTTGTAATACTGCATGCTGAGCGGCCTTACCCCCACAACTTTTACCTCTCCCTTCAAAAGGTTGAAGAGCATCGGCAGCTCATCGATCCACAAAGCACGCAACAACCTGCCCAGGGTTGTAACCCGGAAATCGTTTTTGTATTTACCCCCGTTGGCAAGATTATTCTTCTCATAAATATATTTCTGCAGGTATTCGGCAAACGGGTGCATCGTGCGCAGCTTGTAAACCCTGATCATGTTGCCGTCTTTCCCCACCCGCTGCAGCTTGACGAATACCCCGTAAGTGGGGTTAAGGTCATATGAAGGTCTCCCGTTTTTCTTAACGCAATAACAATACAGCCCGTTGACAAATTCCTCATCGCAGACCGAAAAGCCGCAAGAATAGAGTCTTCCCAGCAGTTCGGCGCGGGAAAGCACGCGGTTGTTGCCCCTTGTAAACAGGAAATAAATCTTGCGGGTAAGGATAAACTTCGGAAATACTCTTTTGAGCAGGTAATCAAAAAAATAAACAACCATGTTCAAAACAGGCGGGTATTTTTTCAATATCCGCTTTTTTCTCAGGTCCTTTGTCTCGGCGCAGCCGATGAAGAGACCCCCTTCCGGCAGCTTGCGGTTGACCGACTCAAAGAATTTATTAATAAACCTGATATCGTTCACCCGTTTCATATTGACCACTGCACGGTAATGATTATCAGGCTGCATCTCGACATTGAACCGCGAGCCGGTGGACAGGAACAAGGTTTTGTTGCAATCACCATCAAGCTGCCTCTGCATGAAAGCGTAAATACCCGGTCCGCACTCTTTCGAAACAGCCATTTTCACCATATCCGAGGAGAGGGTGGACTTTTTGAAATCCCTGGCATTCCGGGCAGTTTTTATTTCCCATGATTTGATAGGCGGATTTACCACATCCTGCCTTATGGTTGTCGTATTGATAAGTGAGTAGTACAAATTGCCGGTAATCAGTTCCAGCAGGGTAGCCAGTCCGATAGTGCCGAAAAGCATAAGACGCGAATAACCGGACACCCAGAACAATACAATCAGCACGAGGATAACGCCCATGGAGACAAAGTTGGAGACCAGTATCGCCCGCACCAGTCTTTCAACGGAACCTTTCTTTTTGAAACTGTATTTTTTAAAGTAAAAGGAAGCGGCCGACCATGCCACCACAAGCGCCCCGAAAGCTATCAGGTATTCATCAGAGAGATACCGTGCCGGGGCCGGTTTATAGAGAGCAACCAGCAGAAATGATCCTGTCAGGATCATCAGGTCAATCAGGTAGATAACAAATCTCGTCCCGTACTTCGCCATTTCTAAAAGTTATCCAAATCTATAAAAAAAACTTATGCATCGCCAATGATCAGGGCCAAAGTTATTATTAATCTTATCAACATAAAATGCATTGGATTTTAAAATAATTTGACCTTCGATCCATTTCGCATTCCAATAAAATTGCTTTTAACATTATTAACCTGATTTGAAATTCATATCTTTATCCTGTAAAAAAGCATATGACAAAAGAGAGGGCCGGGGAAAGAGTCATAAAAAAGATTGGCAGCAGCCATGTTATATGGTTTCCTGAGAGCAACCGATGGATGGAATTCAAGGAGCCCGCCTGGTTTATTTATAATAAAATTGAAACAGGGGAAAATGAGCAGTCCATAACTGTGCAGCTGACACAAAGGTACGGACTGCCGGGAAAAGAGGCGCTGCGTTTCTTCAGGGACATCAAAAACAACATAAACCTCTCTGTCCGCCCCCCCGGCGGCTCTGAACCGGGAAGGGGGAATGAAACGGCAGGTACCGTTCCGGTCAGCCTTACAGACCGTTCCAAAAGCCGGCGCTATGTCACTCGCCACTACCTTGTAAATAAAAAGCATCTCACCATAAGCTACGGCTCACCTCTTCTGGAATATTACATACACCGCCCCCTTGCCCACCTCGAAACCGGCAAGCAGCCGGCAGACAGCCTCCGTATCAGGCTTTTTGAAGAGGTGACAGGCGGAGCAGGCGACAGAAGCTACTACCTGCAATTTGAAGCACCTGCCGGGGTCTCCCGCAGTTTCAGCTTTAAAGAATCAGGACTCTTGAAGCACCGCCTCTACACCGCTATCACCAGCCATATCTATGGAATTCCGGAAGAGGGGTGGATGTCGTTTATCCACGCCTCAGCCGTTACCAACGGCAGGGAGGCGGCACTCCTGCCCTCGGCCAGCGGATCGGGAAAAAGCACCATGGCAGCGTTGCTGCAGCTTCCGGCAGACAAATCATTATCCGGCAGCCACGGCGACCTGTTCTTCATGTCGGACGATTTTGTCGCCGTGGCAGCAGAAAGCGCAAAGGCATACCCGTTCCCGGCTGCCATTACCGTCAAGGAAGGCTCCTTCGACGTGATTGCGCCATACTATGACACTGACCATGATGCCGATGCCGGTTACAGGGGATTAACCAGCAGCAGGGTGAGGTACCTCTGCCCCAGGCTTCCCGGAAATAATCCCTACGGTCCGCTACCTGTAAAAAACCTGATCTTCATAAAGCATACTCCCGGCAACCCCTTCCGGCTCCGGAAGCTTGACACGCTGAGCGCCCTGGCGGCGTTTCATGAAGAGGCATGGGTATCGCAAAACCCGGTCCATGCCCAAAGGTTCATCGACTGGTTCGTAACGCTGGAGTGCCACAAGCTGGAGTATGATGACAGCCGGAAAGCGGTGCAAGCCATCCGCGAATTACTTAAATAGGTGTTAGATACTCAAAATATTGTATCTTTACACAAGATCCCGATAATCGCCTTTTATTTTGAATGCCAGCCAAACATACCAGTTCATAGCAAGTGTACTGGCCCTTGGGCACCGGACTTCCAAAGGGGAGGAGGAACTGCAGCACGGCAGGGAAAAGATCATCAGTTTGATTGAATCCGGGGGAGTGGACTGGAACGGGGTTGTATATACCGGCAGCAACAACTACGTGCTGCAGGCACTCTATCTTAAATTTTTGCAGAACGGACTCCTGGAGTACCTGCCGGCTGAGCTCTCCGGCCATCTTAAAAACCTCTACGAGCTGAACCTGGAGCGCAACAAAATAATTCTTGACCATACGGCAAGGATAAATGATCTTCTGAAATCGCACAACATCACACCGGTTTACATGAAAGGGCTCGGAAATATGCTTGACGGGCTCTACTTCTCCCCCGGCGAACGGATGATGCTTGACATTGACATACTTGCAGATCCTGAACATATGGAAGAGGCGGCCCGCCTGCTTATTGACGATGGCTTCACCAGCGCGCAGCAATATGACCCAAACCGTAAAGAGGCGATGAAACATTTCCCCGAACTTGTAAAGGAGGGGCTCCCGGCGTTTGTGGACATACACCGCATGCCCGTAAATATCCAGTACGAAGATCTCTTCAATTATAAGACTGCCATCCGTGAGATCCGCCCTGCAA
>SLOS01000069.1 GCA_007132365.1 Bacteroidales bacterium
CAAAATAGGGGGGCCTGATAAGGGTCTGCCACCGAAAAGAATCTCCCTTCTGATGGTGCGGAAGCAGATCCTTGACATATAAAATACCCCTTACATCATCAAAGGTTTCGGCAAAAACAGGAATCCTGGAATACCCTGATTCAATGATTACCGAAATCAGTTTGTTAAGGCCTGTTGAAGTATTGACGGCTATTACATCAATCCTCGGTTTCATGATCTCAGTTACCGCCTTGTTCCCGAAATCAACAATGCCCTTAAGTATCTTCTTATCCTCCTTAAGCGAAGGTGCTGCCAGGTCGAGTGCATGAGAGAGATCATCAATTGAGATATTCCCTTTTGTCCGCGTCACCTTTTTATATAACAAGGCACTTGATCCCATAAGCAGCAAGCTGACAGGCTTTAGCAATTTTCCGAGGAAAATGAGAGGATGCGCCATAAAAAATGCAAATTTCACAGGATTATGATTGGCAAAAAGCTTGGGAAGTATCTCACCGAACAGAAGAAGCAGGAAAGTGATCACAATTACCTTGAAGACAAAACCAATTGCCGGGGTGCCTGAAAAATCAATAACCAGATCGGTAATTATTGTCGAAAAGATAACTATTGCAACATTGACAAAATTGTTTGCAACCACAATCGTTGCCAGCAGTCGTTCCTTATCGTCAAGAAGGCGGCATACTGCCCGGCTGGAATTGGTCTCTTTGTTCTCGAGCATATTCAGTTCCACCGGCGACAATGAGAAAAATGCAACCTCCGAACCCGAAATCATTGCCGAAGCCATAAGAAGCAGGGCAAGGCCCAACAAACCTATTGCTATCCCGATGGTAAAGGGATAGAACACAATATCGGTGCCTGTAATAAACCCTAAAAAAAACTCACTCTCTTCCAAGTTGGATCAGCGATCATTTATTTATACACGAATAATCGACCTTTTTACAGGGATTGCAGAGAATTCAACAATCGTTCAGACCGCAAGTTAATAAATAAATTGATGAATCCCACATGTTACTTTGTAACACAAAAAGATATGATAAAAAACAAAGGCTGACTGGAATAACTGCTGAAACCTACCCGCAGGATTTAGCGGGGCATTGCAAAGGCATTTTTTTTCAGAAGGGAAGATCATCATCCCCGGAAGTCTCCGGACCGGCTTCCGCAATCTGGCCGGGTTCATCCTGCCGGACTTCTCCTGGCTGGTCTGATTTTTTGCCAAGCATCTTCATATTATCGGCAAACACCTCGGTGGTATATCTTTTGTTACCATCTTTATCGTCCCATGCCCTGGTGCGCAAACGTCCCTCAATATAAAGAAGCTCACCTTTTTTGACAAACTTTTCAGCCACCTCAGCAAGTCCGCGCCACAAAACAATTCGATGCCATTCCGTCTGTGTTACTCTTTCACCGCTTTTGTCCCTGTAGCTTTCATTTGTGGCCAGATTGAAATTGGCAACCGAGACACCCGAATCGAGGTGCCTTACCTCAGGATCCTGTCCTGCATTTCCGATAAGTACGACTTTGTTTACCATGATTTTTTTGATTTTAGTTAGTACTATATTAAATATAGTGAAATATTTGGTATAATCCAAACAACTATTTAGTTAAAATCCACTATTTTAATAAAAAATGTCTATTTTTGCGTATGCTTTTGAAATTAAGCTTGAAAGAGTTTTTTTATTTTAACAAATAAAATTATATTTGCAGTCCGAAGTTAAAATTATGGACTAAATTATTGATAACTAAAGATTTTAAAAAATGACAAAGGCAGACATTGTTAACGAAATTTCCAAAACCACTGGAATTGAAAAAATAACTGTTCAAAAAACAGTTGAAGCTTTTATGGAATCGGTCAAAGATTCATTATCAAATGACAAAAATGTATACCTGAGAGGATTCGGCAGCTTCATTGTAAAGAAAAGAGCCAAAAAAACTGCCAGGAATATCTCCAAGAATACCACTATCATTATACCTGAACACCATATCCCGGCCTTTAAGCCTTCAAAGACATTTGTCAATAAGGTTAAGACATACGTAAAAAAATAAGTCCGGATAACATTATTTTAAAATGCCAAGCGGAAAAAAAAGGAAAAGACATAAAATGGCAACCCATAAACGGAAAAAGCGTTTAAGGAAGAATCGCCACAAAAAAAGGAAATAGGCTGCATATAAGCTGATAATAAAATAGTTTAAGACTAAACCTAAAGAATATTTTCTTTAGGTTTATTATATATTGTATTCCGAATCTCTTGCTACTGCCGTTCCGTGACATTTCCGCTATCCTCCTCTAATCTGAAGGAATTGTGAGCAAAGAACTAGTTGTCGATGTTACTTCTACTGAAATAGCTATTGCCTTACTTGACAACAAACAACTTGTCGAACTGAATAAGCAAAAAAGCAATGTTCAGTTTACGGTAGGCAATATTTACCTGGGAAAAGTCAAAAAGATCATGCCCGGCCTTAATGCTGCTTTTGTGGATGTCGGGTATGAAAAGGATGCATTTCTCCATTACCTGGATCTTGGCCCCCAATTCCAGACCCTGAACAAGTTTATATCACAAATACAGCAAAAGAAAGGCAAAAACCCTGTACTTCAGAGGTTCAAACCGGAAAATGATATTGCCAAAGATGGCAGAATAGGCAATGTGCTGGCAAGCGGACAAAATGTGCTTGTTCAGATTGCCAAGGAACCAATATCAACAAAAGGCCCCCGGTTAAGCTCTGAAATTTCAATAGCGGGGAGGAACCTTGTACTGATGCCCTTTTCCGATAAAGTATCCGTTTCGCAGAAAATTGAATCGGCAGAAGAGCGAAACAGGCTCAAGCGACTCCTCCAAAGCATTAAGCCGAGGAATTACGGACTGATTGTGAGGACAGTTGCAGAAGGAAAGCGTGTTGCAGAACTGGATGCAGAACTTAAGAACCTTGTCCGCAAATGGGAATCAGTCTATGATAAGGTCAGGGGAGCAAATGCACCCAGGCTTGCACTGCAGGAGATGGACCGTACTTCCACAATTCTGCGCGACCTTCTGAATGTATCTTTCAACAATATCTATGTCAATGATGAAATCCTTGCAGGAGAGATAAAGGAGTATATTAGAACCATCGCGCCTGAAAAGCAGAAAATTGTCAAATACTATTCCGGTAAGTCGCCTATATTCGATCATTTTGGAATTGAAAAGCAGATCAAGGCACTTTTCGGTAAAACTGTGTCATGCAGGAACGGAGCATACCTTATCATCGAGCATACAGAAGCACTCCACGTTATAGATGTGAACAGCGGCAACAGGTCCAAAAGCGGGGATAACCAGGAAGCCAATGCCCTTGCGGTAAACCTTGTTGCTGCCGAAGAAATAGCCCGTCAGCTTCGCCTGCGCGATATGGGCGGAATAATCGTTGTGGATTTTATTGACATGCATTCCCAGGAAAATAAACAGATGCTATTTGACAGGATGAAAGAATTCATGGCAGAAGACCGGACAAAGCACAATATACTGCCTCTGAGTAAATTCGGTTTAATGCAACTCACCCGTCAAAGGGTCAGGCCCGAGATGAACATACAAACAATGGAAAAATGCCCCGCATGTCATGGCACAGGAGAGATTAACCCAAGCATCCTCTTTACAGATGAGATTGAAGAAAAACTACGGACAATAATTGAAAAATCCAATCCCGGAAGTGTGGTCCTTAAAGTCCATCCATATATTGAGGCCTGGCTCACAAAAGGGCTTATCTCAAAAAGAGTCAGATGGATCCTTAAATACAGGCGCATCATAAAGATCATGCCGATGCTGTCATACCATTTTATGGAGCACCGTTTTTACACAACTGATGAGGAGGAGCTCGATCTTACCCTTTAAGGCATAACATGCATCATATTGTATAATGTTCATTTAACAATATTTAAATTCTTATCGACCCTGCCTTTTGTAATTTTACCGATGTTTGAACAAACGGATAAATAATTCTGTATCTATATCTAGAAACTAAATTATTTTAGTATTACAGAACCTTATAGAAGCAATCCATAATTATGCAAAAAATTAAATTCATCCTGTTCAGCCTTACGGGACTGCTTATCTTCATAACCAGCGGGTTTAACCAGATCCTTGAGCCTGTTAAGTGGGAATTTACAAAAGAACGGATAAGCCAGGAAGAGCTGCATCTTGTAATCAATGCCTCAATAGACGATAACTGGTACCTTTACGGACAGGAGATACCTGATGGCGGACCGATTCCTACTTTTTTCCATATAGATGAATCAGAACATTTCGAACTGATTGGCAGCATGGAAGATCTTAAAAATCCTGAAATCAAGTTTGATCCATTCTTCAATATGGACCTGCCCCTGTTCAGCGATGAGGCCGTGTTCAGGCAGAAAGTGAATATCCTGACAGATAAAGAGTTTAAAATCACCGGGTTTGTTGAATTTATGAGCTGTGACGATGAGCGCTGTCTACCTCCGCAGGAAAGGGAATTCAAATATCTGATCAATACCGGGGCCGTTGCCGGAACAGTCGCTGAAACTGAAGAGGCCGGCCCTGCAGAGACAAGACGCTCAGCAGAGCCCGGAGCAGGAGAGGCTGTTGATTTCAGTTATGATGGCGGCGGTATAGCGGACAGCCGGTCGTTATGGATATTTTTCTTTATAGCTTTTGCCGGGGGACTTGCGGGATTGCTCACTCCCTGTGTTTTCCCAATGATACCGATGACCGTTTCGTTCTTTATGCAAAAACAGTCAGGGCGGCTGAATTCCGTAATCAATGCTATTATTTTCGGATTATCCATAATTGCAGTTTACACAAGTCTCGGACTGCTGGTGTCGATGACAAGCGTTGGTGCCGGATTTGCAAATCAGCTTACTTCACACTGGATTCCGAACCTGATCTTCTTTTTGCTTTTTGTTGCCTTTGCAGCATCATTTTTTGGCCTGTTTGAGATAGTTCTGCCAGGCAGCCTGGCGACCAAAGCGGACCGGAAAGTAGAAGGAGGCGGATATATCGGATCATTTTTCATGGCCCTTACACTTGTTATAGTATCACTTTCATGTGTCGGACCAATCGTTGGTGCACTGCTTGTAGAGGCTGCCTCAGGCGGGGGAACGCAACCGGTAGTTGGGATGTTCGGGTTTTCCCTTGCTTTTGCAATACCATTCACTCTCCTGGCCATATTCCCTTCATGGATCAGCAAGCTGCCCAAATCAGGAGGATGGCTCAATTCGGTCAAGATCGTGCTTGGATTCATTGTGCTTGCATTCAGTCTCAGGTTTTTGCTTACCATCGACCAGGTTTACCAGTTTGGAGTTCTTACCAGGGATATATACCTGGCAATATGGATTGTTATTTTTTCTCTTCTTGGAATGTATCTTCTTGGAAAAATAAAATTTGCACATGACAGTGACCTTCCCTATATCGGTGTGCCAAGGCTGTTTCTGGCCATTGCCGTATTTTCATTCGTGGCATACCTTATACCGGGCATGTTCGGCGCCCCGTTAAAATCGTTATCTTCACTGCTCCCTGCCCGGCATACTCATTCTTTTGATATAAGTGCAATTATACGGGATGCGGACCGGTACGGAACTGATCGCACCGAACTCTGTGAAGAACCTAAATATGCCGATTTTCTGAATCTGCCGCACGGACTCCGGGGATATTTTGACCTGGAGCAGGGTATTGCCTGCGCCAGGGAACAGAATAAACCCCTGTTTATTGATTTCGTGGGCCATGGATGCGCCAACTGCAAGGTAATGGAAGCAAGGGTTTGGTCCGACCCGCGTGTTTTGCAGAGGTTAAGGGAAGACTATATCATAATAGCTCTCTATGTTGACGACCGCACCGTGCTTCCGGAACATGAGTGGATAACTTCCGAATTTGACGGCAGGGTCAAAAACACAATCGGAAGTAAAAACCTGGATTACCAGATCACAAACTTTAACACCAACACCCAGCCATACTATGTGCTTATGGACGCTGACGGTAACCTGTTAAATCAACCCCGCGGATACAACCTGAACATCGAAGCTTTTATTGAATTTCTGGACCAGGGCCTCGAAAATTTCAGGGGAAACTGAAATAAGTTTATCCGGAGCGGACCGGAGGCCGGATAAATTTCCTGCCGGAACCGGCTGTTCATTTCCGTCCGGGTGCTTTAAGGACCAATCTGACAGAAAAGTTCAGCACCATAAGCAATGAAAAGAACAAGGCAATCCGGCCGGTGAAGTCCCCGTAAAGGGTAAAAAATGTGATCCTCTCATTCCTGTCCGCAATAACCGGCAAAGCGCCCTCCTCCCACCACCCAAGCAGGTCAATGATCTCTCCTGCCGGTGAAATATGGGCCGATATCCCTGTATTGGCAGCCCTTACAACACTGCGCCGGTTCTCAATGGCCCTGATCTGTGAAAGTCGCAGATGCTGCCTGTATGCCCCGGTATTTTTAAACCAGCCGTCATTACTTATAACAATCAGAATTTCCGCTCCCTTATTGACCATCCGTGCAGCATATTCTCCATAAGCCGATTCGAAACAGATCAAAGTGGCAAATACCAGTGAATCAGCATGCGGCGATGTGAACACCTGCGGGCCTTCACCACGTTTAAGGCTTCCGGAAACTCCCCCCAGATCAAGCGAAAGCCTTGCAAGAAACCTGAAAACTGACTGAAAAGGGATCTGCTCAACCCCGTTTGCCAGGTAATGCTTATGGTAAACCTGCATGTGGCCGCCTTCATAAAAAATAAGGGCTGAGTTATAAATATCATAATAATTCCCCTTTTCATCCCTGCGGGTTGTGAAAGATTTCCCCTTCCGGGGAACTGAACTGAAAGCTGTTGCCCCCAAAACCATAACCGTTCCCGGATACTGCTCAAGAAATCTGTAAATCCTCCTTGAGAGTTCGTCGTCCGGATCTGTTATCCATATACTGTCAACCGCCGTTTCGGGACTTACAATATATCGCGTGCCTTCTTCAATATTATTCCCGATCAAACTGAATAAATGTTCAAGCCTCTGAGAATTTGATACATCCCTGTATTTATTTCTGTATGGGTCAAGTCCGGGCTGGAGGATAAGAAAACCCGTCCCGGCATAATTTTCATATGTTGAAATGCTCTCTCCATTACCGCAGGGCTGCGCCGGATTAACCTGTTGATGTTCGTGAAAGTTTTCCGGGTGGCTCCTTGCGGAATATGAGTTGAAAATAGTAAGGGAGACAACAGCCGGAAAAACCACCAGAAAAATCAGAATGGCAGCCAGCCAATAATCTGCCCGGGTCCGCAACTTACGTGAAAAATTTCTTATTATAGAATAAATCGTAACATTTACAAGCAATATCCAGAGTGATCCGCCGGTTGTACCGGTAAACTCATACCACTGAATTAACCTGATATTTCCGGCAAGTCCGTTTCCCAGGCTTAACCAGGGCCACGAAAGATCGCCCCTGTAATGAAGGAACTCGAAACTAACCCACAAAATTACAAAAACAACCACTCCTCCACCGGTACTTCTTTTAATCCGCGAATAAAGCAGGAAAACCAGGCTCATAACTACGGAGTTAAGAATTATCACGCTCATCCCGCCCAAAATATGAATTCTGGCTATCCACCAGCATACTGTCATATTCCATGAGAAGAAAAAAATAAAAGAAAACGGCAGCAGTGAAATAACAGGCTCCTGCCTGGCCTGAATATCATCTTCAACAAAAAAAAGAGGAACAAAGCAAATCAGCAGAACAGTTACCGGTAATCCCCACCAGGGAAGTGCGGCCAGAACCCCGCCTGAAACTGACAAAATCCATCTGGTCCTGTTGCTCATAATTTTGCCTTTTTTCTGTTTACAAGATAAACCCCGGCAAGTATCACGACAGCCCAGAAAACCTGTATAAGCAGGAACCTCTCTCCGTCCATCAAGCCCCAGAATACAGCAAAAATAGGTATTATGTAGGTAACTGAGGCAGCAAACAGGGTGGTGGTGTATTTAATAAGGATATTCATCAGTATGATTGCAATGAAGCTTGAGAAAAAAGCGAGTCCCCCGACAGATAGCAAACTGCTGATCATATCCGGCGAAGCGGCAGCCATTGAATAATTACTTAATGCAAGATAAACACCGGCCATCGGCCCAATAAACAGAAAGCCCAGGGAGGCGATGGCTACACCATCCAGGTCCTTCAGACTGAATTTTATCTCATTGACATTTATGCCGTAGCATATGGTGGCGATAACAGCAAAAATTCCATACCAGTTATTCGATGTTTCAAGATCAAGATTGTTAACACTCATTATCAGGCCCAACGCCCCGGTCATACCAAGTATAAGTCCGGCAACACTCAGCCATTTAACCTTATTGGCATACATGAGGATCCCGATGATCAGAGTGAATATGGGCGTAAGCGAATTAAGAATTCCTGCAATTGAACTGCTCACTTCTGTTTGTGCCGTAGCAAAAAGGAACGCTGGTATTGCATTGCCGACAAAACCCACAATCAGCAATGACCGGAGGTTATACCTGTTAAGCTTTCCTATATGCCTGTATATAAGCGGAATAAAAAAACAAAAGAAAAAAATATCCTCATACTCCCAACCTGCAGACTGGTAAATGACTGCAGGCCCTTTTTCATGAGGATAAAAGAGGTGCCCCATATAAAGGCCAGAAATATCAAAAGGATCCATTGCCAGGATCTTTTTTCCAGATCAATACGCATCTTTAGAAAATAGAAGCGGTAAAGATAGTTATTTTTCAGGCAGCAGTCCCGGTTAAGCTGATGCTTTAAAGAGTTATTCAGAACCCATGAAGGATGCCAGGATCCGGTAAAGCAGATTAATTCAACTTCCACACGAAAAAAATTTAATACTGATTATCCTGAATAACATGTTTTATAAAAATTTATTAAAAAGGAATTTGCATATTTTTACGAAATATTTTATTGGAAGAAGCTTTTTTTAACCGGTAACGGTTACCAATCATGCAGACGATCTTTTTATTGCTTACCAAAAGCATTGCCATTGGCATCCTGGCATCTGTACCCCTGGGTCCCGTTGGTGTGCTTTGCATTCAACGCACCCTTAACCGCGGATTATTGTCGGGGTTCCTGTCAGGCATGGGTGCCGCGCTGGCTGATACCCTTTTTGCAATAGTTGCAATACTCGGCCTCTCATTTATAATTAACTTTATTGAGGCTCAGCAGTTATTCATGCGGGTGGCCGGGGGATCAATCCTTATGATTATCGGAGTCAGAATTTTCAACTCAAATCCCGTCAGACAGTTAAGGCAAAACCACAACAGCAGGCAAAGCTATTTCAGCGATTTTTTTTCGGTCCTTGTCCTTATGATTACCAACCCTCTCGCTATTTTTCTTTTCCTGGCGGCTTTTGCCAGCCTTGAACTGGTGACTCCCGATCCCGGACCAATGGTGGCAGGGGCAATAGTAACCGGCATACTTGCCGGGGCATCACTATACTGGTTTATCCTGAGCAGTTTTATAAGCCGTTTCAGAAAAAAGTTCAGGTTAAGGATACTTCTCAGAATAAACAAAACAGCCGGCGCAATAATTGTTTTTTTTGGTTTTGCAGCTATTATTAGTGTATTGTTCTAACGATAAATCGTAATGATATGAAGCTTATAGAAACGGAGGACATACTGAGAGCCGGGAAACTAAGCAAGTTAGGAGGTGAAAGCATTGCCAGGTTCCTTATGCTGCTGCTTAAGTATAACAAAATAAATAAGGTCTACACAAAAGCTTACAATAAGGATGGTATGAAATTCATTGATACCCTTATCAACGAGCTTGAAATAAAATATGAGATAAGTGATGATGAGATGCTGAGGATACCCGAAAAAGGACCCTTCATTACAGTCTCAAACCATCCCTATGGAGGTATTGACGGCCTACTGCTTCTGGATGCAATATCAAAGCGCAGGCCGGATTTCAAAGTCATGGCCAATTTCCTGCTCAGACGGATTGAGCCGATCGGTGATTATATACTTCCATTAAATCCTTTTGAAAAGCAGAAGAATACCGGATCAGGCATTCAGGGAATAAAAGATGCGATGGGCCATTTGAAAACGGGCTCACCCCTGGGAATTTTTCCTGCCGGAGAAGTGTCCACATACAATGATGAATGGACTGATGTAACCGACCGCCAGTGGCAGAATTCTGCAATGAAGTTCATAAAGAATGCCGGGGTGCCTGTTGTGCCGGTATATTTTCAGGGCAACAACAGCAGGATATTTCATCTGCTGGGACTGATACATCCGGTTTTGCGTACCATCAGGCTTCCCTCCGAATTGCTTAATAAAAAGAACAGGATAATCAGAATAAGGATCGGCAATCCTGTATCGGTAAAGGACCAGGAGGAATTTACCGACACTTACAGGTACGGACGCTTTCTGAGGGCAAAAACATACTCTCTTGGTACAACCCTTGAGATCAGAAAATTTTTCCATTACAGCCTTAAAAGAGCCGTAAGGGAGGAGACCCTGATAGACCCGGTATCTCCGGAAAAATTACTTTGGGACATTGGCAGGCTTGATAACTTCCTTCTCTTTAAAAGCGGCAATTTTGCCGTCTATTGTGCCCCTGCCATGATAATGCCCAACATAACCAACGAGATAGGTCGCCTGAGGGAAAAAACATTCCGGGATGTCGGTGAAGGGACAAACCGGAAAATTGACATCGACGAATTTGACCTTTACTATAATCAGTTATTCGTATGGGATGAGGATAAGAAACAAATTGCAGGGGCTTACAGGGCCGGCAGGGGGAAGGATATAATTGACAAATACGGGCTCCAGGGCCTCTATATTAACAGTCTTTTCAAAATTGACAAAAAATTCATTCCTGTTCTCCGCCAATCCATTGAACTGGGAAGATCTTTTATTTCAAAGGAATACCAAAAAAAGCCACTTCCACTTTTCCTGCTTTGGAAAGGTATATTGTATTTCCTGATCAAAAACCCGGATTATCGCTATCTTATCGGTCCGGTCAGCATAAGTAACCGCTTTTCGGACTTCTCAAAAGGTGTAATAATAAAATTTATCAAAGAAAAATACTTCCACCACCAGTTTGCGCAACATATAAAGCCAAGAAACAATTTCAGGGTAAACCTAAGGGATGTGGATACCGAAATAATTCTGGGCGATTCCAAAGACATGGAAAAGCTGGATAAACTGATAAAAGACATTGAACCTGGAAATTATACTGTACCGGTACTTCTGAAAAAATATCTGAAACAGAGTGGCAGGATAATCGGCTTCAACATAGATCCCAAGTTTAACAATGCTTTGGACGGATTGCTTATCATGGATCTTTATGATGTGCCCATCGAAACGATTACCGCTCTCTCAAAGGAGATTAAGGACGAAACGCTGCTGGAGAGGTTTTACCGTGAAGAAGGTAAAATTTAGGCTGAGAAAAGATATAACGACAGTAGCGGAATCTGCCCGTTCCCGGCTGTTAACTCCGGCGAAGAAGACTTCTCTGACCACTTATATTCTGTATTTTTCTGCATATGTCGGATAAGATGGCTCAAGAGGCGACTCTGTAATAAACAGGCGGCAATCGGTTATTGCCTTTATTTCAAAGCTTTCCTCCTCCTTGGCAACAAAAAAATCTTTTGAAGCAAGGGTGTTCCTTCTGATCACCAGTTCTCCCTCCAGCACAAAACCGGATACAAATAACTCTTTACTGCACTTAAAAAAGTGATAACCTTCTGCAAAAGATACCTCCGTAATGACAAGTTGCTCGGCCTGCAGCCTTACAGGTGATCCAGGTCCGCAATAAATCTTTGTACTTCTCCCCTTTTCAATTAAGACGGGCAACTGATCGGAGGTATATTTAAAATATGAGGCCGGCTGATTAATAGATTTTTCAAGGTCAGGATCTGTCCATATCTGAATCAGTGATGAACCTGGAAGCAACCGTTCGGAATGGATAACCCCGTTTCCTGATCTCAATACCTGCATATCTCCGGCTGTCAGATTCTTCCACACCCTGAATTTATTATCATAATACTCAATCTCACCGGTAAGCATAAACGTAATAATTTCAAATCCCTTATAGGAATGTTCTTCTGCCCTGGTACCTTTTTCGGTCCATTTGTATGTCCAGTAAAAAATATTTGAATAAGGGCTTAACAAACCGTCATCTTCACGAAAGCCGATTGGTTTTTTTTCAAAAAGACCGGTATCCGTGTGCTTTCCCACTGCCTGTTCACCGCTTGTATAGGTTATAAATGCCATTAGCCGGTTGATGGATTAGATTTGTTAATCAGTATAAAGATAATTAAAAATTCCCCTTAAACAATTGGTGTATAGCCCAATTATTCCCGGCAATAACAACAAACATCATTTCCCGGCTTTGTTCCGGTAATAAATAATGGTATTTTTAACCTCTGAATATAACAAAAGCACATTCCATGCATCTACTGAAAATATTGGTTTTATTAATACCATTTAACTTCCTCTTTACCGGTGTCACAAACACTTTGTCGGAGGATCCCGCTGCAAGGTCAATGGAAATACACCGGCAGATATTGACACTTGACAGCCATACAGATACACCCCTGATGCTTGGCAGGGAGGGTTTCGATATAGGTAAAAAAAATGACCCCGCACATCGGGGCGGCCAGGTGGATTTTCCAAGGATGCAGGAGGGTGGGCTTGATGCAGCCTTTTTTGCCGTCTTTGTGGGCCAGGGAGAGAGAACACCTGAAGGATATGAGACAGCCAAACAAAGGGCCCTGCATATTTTTGACCTTATACACAAGGCAGTTGACGATTATCCTGATCTGGCCGGTTTGGCTCTTACGGCTGATGATGCCGGCCGTTTGAAAGATGAGGGGAGGCTGGCCATTTATATCGGTCTGGAAAACGGATATCCGGCAGCACAGGATCTTTCACTGATTAAAAAGTACTATGATTTGGGCGCAAGATATATAACGCTTGCACACTCACGCAACAATGATATTTGCGATTCATCGACCGATCCGCAGGGAGCCGAACACGGTGGACTATCGGAGTTTGGCAGGGATGTGGTCAGAAAAATGAATGAGTTGGGCATGATGATCGATGTAAGCCATATTTCCGATGAAGCGTTTTATGATGTCATTGAAATTTCGGTTGCTCCGGTCATAGCATCACATTCAAACTCACGTTCCATCTGCAATCACCCCCGTAACCTTGACGATGACATGTTGCTGGCGCTAAAGGAGAATGGAGGGGTGATACAGGTCTGCATTCTCAGTGCATATGTTAAAACTCCCGAGCCAAACCCTGAAAGGGATGCAGCTATTCAGGAAGTACGCGATCGCTTTAATAACTTTATCGGTCTGACTGATGCTGAACTGGATGAGGCAAGGGAGGCCTGGTTTGAAGCTAATGAAAAGCACCCTCCGAAACTCGCCACTGTTGCAGATCTGGTTGATCATATAGATTATATATCAGACCTGATCGGTACAGACCATGTCGGCATTGGAACTGATTTTGACGGGGGAGGTTCGCTGGCGGACTGCAGGGATGTGACGGAAGTGGGCAATATAACACTGGAGTTGTTTAATAGGGGCTATACTAAAGAAGATATTGAAAAAATATGGTCAGGTAACTTCATGAGGGTATTCAGTGAGGTTGAGGCCGCAAAAAACTACTCGGGCAAGCGCTAGATCGTTATCAATTGGGTGGCTGGTAAATTATCGGCAAACCGCCTCAGGGGAAAGAAGCATTCAATAAAAAAATCCCGCATTTTTATGCGGGATTTTTTTATCACAGATGCAAGATTATGCAGGCGCTGTTCCCGGGGTCGGGGGAACTGCAGGAATATCAACCGGTCCCATCTCCAGTTTCTCCGGACCAAGTTTCATAGCTGAATTCATCATGTCATCCCAGCTGACTTCCCTTCCGGTGTATGCTGACACACGTCCCATGATTGCAGTCAGAACCGCTTCCGAAACAATCTGGGTCTCATTCAGATAGTTGCCAGTGCGGATAGCGGTAACCAGGTCAATGTGCGTCTGGTCATACGGACTTACCGCCACACGGTTTGTTGGCTGCCCGTCATCACCCAGGGGATACTGGTATTCCCAGATAAGGTTCCCGTCATAGTCCCATACCCGGTTCTGGGCATTGGTATATCCTTTTGTGCCGAAAACCAGTTCTGATACGTTATTGGCACAACCGTCAATCTGACGGCACATACTGTGCATATGCCTGTTGTCATCAAACACATAATCCACGCTGAAAAAATCATACTGGTCACCGGTGGGCCTTCTGTGCCTTCCGCCAAACCCAACAGCCTTAACAGGATGCTTTTCAAAGAACCAGTTAACAACATCTATGTTGTGAACATGCTGCTCTACGATATGGTCGCCCGAGAGCCAGCACCAGTTGACCCAGTCCCTCAGCATCGCTTCCATATCTGTCCATCCCGCCTCCCTGTTTACATGCCATAGCTTGGACTGGTTCCAGTAGCAATTGGCCGAGACAAGATCGCCGATCATCCCGTTCTTTACCTGTTCGAATGTTTTGACATAATCACGCTGATGTCTTCTCTGCATTCCGGAAGCTACATACAGTCCTGCAGATTCTGCCATTCTGCCGGCAGCCATCACGGACCGAAGTCCGACAGGATCAACGGCAACCGGCTTTTCCATAAATACGTGCTTACGTGCCCTGATGGCAGCTTCAAAACTGATTGGTCTGAAAAATGGCGGCTCACATAAGATAATATAATCCACATCGGATTCAATGACCCTTTTATAAGCATCAAAACCTGTGAAGCAATTCTGACCGGGTACATCAACGCCGTGTTTTTCTTTAAGTTCGTTTCTGCATCTGTCAAGCCTGTGCTGAAATACATCACCCAAAGCACCTATCTCAAGATTTGGACCTGCATTGATAAAGTTAATCGCAGCACCGGTTCCCCTGCCACCGCAACCTATAACCCCTGCCCTGAGAACAGGTCCGTCAGGAGCCTGGTCGGGAAAAACAGGGGCAACATATGCCGGCCTTCTGCCGCAGGACGAAACTACTGCCCCGACACCCAGAGCTCCCAGAGCACCAATTGCGGCAGCATCACCAATAAACTTGCGCCTGCTTAAAGCATTTGATTTCTGATTCATAATGTTTATTATTTGATTATTAATTTATTTTGTAAAGGCCATATTATAGCTGACCACTCACTATTAACATACTCTCATTTCATTTATCGGGATCCCATTCCATTACGACCCTGAATCCAACCTCCCTGGTATCTGTAAACCACCATTCACTTTTAGGTATCTGCGGATCGGTCATCTGCCAGGCGGCATGCCTGGTATGACTGCGTGCAGCAACCCTTACCTCTGCCGCATCAGAATTGAAGGACCCTCCCCTGATCACCCTCTCTGTACCGGTTAAGGGCCCCCCGGGATCAGCCACAACCTGTCCCTCAGGATACATGGAATAAGCATCCGGTGCGTACCAGTCGCTGCAAAACTCATAGACGTTACCAAGCATATTTTCAAGTCCGAAAGGATTTGGCCGCACTGCTCCCGGCTCCTGAGTACGGGCCATACTATTTTCACTGTAAATGACATATGAATTGATGACGGTCGTATCGGGACCGAAAATCCTGTTCCATAACCGGTCGCTCGTAAATCTCCTCGGATCGCCCTCGAAGAAGTAGGGACCCTCGGTGCCGCCTCTGGCGGCATACTCCCACTCAGCCTCGGTGGGCAACCTGTAAATCCTGCCGGTCATTGCCGAAAGCCACCTGCAGTAAGTCTCTGCCGCGTGCCATGTCATTGTTATCGCAGGCCTTGAGCCCATCCCCCACCCCTGGTCAGGCAGGCCCCACGGCGGAGTGGGACCGGTAATTGCATCAACCTCTCCAAGATTGGTGGTATAAATATTATCCTGCCTTCCTTCTGCAG
>SLOS01000019.1 GCA_007132365.1 Bacteroidales bacterium
ATTCAGGCACTGATTTCCGAAGACGAGGGACTAACCTGGCGGCACGACCGCCGTATTGCCCTGAGGCAGGACGGCCATGGATTTGACCTGGGTTATGCCGAGGCTGTAAAACTATCAGACGGCAGCGTGGTTGCTATCTATTATTATTCAACCAAAGAAGAAGTGGCCACCGAAGGCATCACCACTCGTTCCATAGTAGCCACCCGCTTCAATGTTCCTGATTTAAAATATTTTAAGTACGCCAAGTCAAGTCAGCAGTAATACCGGAATTAATTGAACACATAAGCCAGGACTGCAGACAGGCGCAATAGATTGCAACCTCCCCAGGCCTTTGAACATTATTACCGGGTCAGGGTAGAAAAACTTGTCATATATTACCAAAAGGGGTTTCATAAATATCCGGATGGGAATTTCCAGGGTTCACGGTATACCGGAGTTGCAAGCCTGGCCGCTTCTTCATCACCCACAATTTTTTCATTGACGGGATCGAAATTAATTGATCTTCCAAGCTGCATTGAAAGAACACTTAATGCAATCGGGACGTCAACCTTTACATGATATTCAGGATTGCATGAAGGCTGCTTGCGCGACTTGATTGACTCTACCCACTCAAGGCGGTGGCCGGGAACAGGGGGTATTGATACAGGCGGGGTTTCCATACCCTTCATTCTGTCACCTTCCGGATAAACCTCGTGACTGTTGTAGTCAGTCCGGAGAGTACCGTTAACACCATGAAAATATATCCCAAGCCGGCGCCTGCTTTCCTGACTGCGCAGGAAATCAAAACCATAGCTGTTTGAAGATGACTGCATCCAGGTCATGGTAAGATCCGGGTAACGCCAGATTACTTCATGATTGTCATAGGCATCACCATCGTCATTAATGATAAACCTTCCACCAGATGCACTGATCTCAGATGGGTAACCAAGTTCCAGCGCCCATACGGGAAGATCAATGATATGTGGCGCCATCCCGGGTGTCCATCCACCACTGAAATCCATCCAGAAGCAATGATAAAATGCATTCTTTACCAAATTTGGATTAAAGGGCTGCATGCGTGCCGGACCAACCCACATATCCCAATCCATGCCCCTGGGTATTCTTCTTGAATTATTACCAAGGCCAATGCCATGCGGAGCTTCATTCATAACAAAGAATGTACGTACAGTTCCAATATTCCCTAAATTACCCGACCTAACCAGTTCAACCATACGGCGGTAATGTTCACTTGCGTGAATCTGGGTTCCTACCTGACACATAGAACCATACTTTCTCACTGCATTTCTTACTGCCAGACTCTCACTGAAATGCATTGTCATAGGTTTTTCCACATATATGTCCAATCCGGCTTCAGCAGCCTCAATTGTCTGTATGGCATGCCAGTGCGCAGGAGTTCCGATAATGACAGCATCCAGCCCGTTATGCTGAAGCAGTTCCCTGTAATCAGTATAACCGGTACACTTATATTGATCTACTACAGGATCCAGTCTTTCCTTCCATACATCACACGCTGCTGCAACCACAACATCAGGATGCATGGTACATTCAGAAAGGTTTTTTACACCTAATTCGCCGCATCCGATCAAACCTATATTGATCTTATCACTGGGAGCAGAAAATCTGCTACCCCTGATGAAGGAATAAGGGACGACAAATGGTGCGACAAAGGCGGCCGAGGTTGTTTTCACAAACTCCCTCCTTGTAAATGCAGTACTTTTATTGATTTTTTTCATTATCTGGAAAATTAAAATTTACGTAAGCTTACCTTATTTGTAATTAGCAGCATATGAAGAATACTGCGTGCTGTTATTCAAACAATTGTATCAACCTGAAAATCTCACTTATATGGCTTTTATCTCCTAATCTCCTTTGTAACCTGGATTCATTGTATGCATAACGGGATTAGTCCTTTTTAACCAGTTATCGAGTTTATCGAGCAGCTCCCTCTTCATCCCGGGGAAACTTTCCGATATATCCCGGGTTTCCCCAATATCATCATTAAGATTATATAATTCAACAGTTGGCGGGTCATAAAATTCAATCAGTTTATAATCACCTGACCGGATTGCAGCTCCCGGCCGGTTTCCATGAGGAGAATAATGAGGATAATACCAATGAAGATCTATGTAAATATCTGATGATTCACTGTCGAAATCACTGACAAGGGATCGTCCGTCAAGGGGTGAACCCGGCATTGCCTTATCACCTGCAATATCAACAATGGTGGCAAATAAATCTTCTGTGATCGTCAGGTTCTCACTCACCCTTCCGGGTTTGATCACACCAGGCCAGCGAATTATCAGGGGGACTCTTAGTCCGCCCTCATACAGATGTCCTTTCCCACTGCGAAAGGGACTATTATCCGCTACGGGAAAACCTTCTCCATCAAATACCCCTTCAACATCCAGGGCACCATTATCGGAAGCAAATATTACAACTGTGTTGTCTGCCAGATTCAGATCATCCAGTGCTTGCAACAACCGTGCTACATTATGGTCAACGCTTTCAACCATGGCAGCGTAAACCGGATGAATAACAGTACCATCCAAAATGGATTTGTATTTATCAATCAGTTCCACGGGTGCCTGCAAAGGAGTATGAACAGCATAGTGCGGCAGATATAAAAGGAAGGGCTTCTCTTTATATTGCCCCATAAATTTTATGGCTTCATCGGTTAGCCTGTCGGTAAGATACTCCCCGGGCCCGCCTCCTTTCATTGTGGGAATTGCTGCATTCCAGGGGGTCGCAGGATTTTCATAAGGGTAAAAATGGCTTGGCGGCATGCCATGAGTCCATCCGGCAACATTATAATCAAACCCCATATCGGTTGGCCAGTGCCCTTCCCTGCCCACATGCCATTTCCCGATACTGATGGAAGTATAGCCCAGGGGTTTAAGAGCTTCAGCAATGGTCAGCTCTTCGTGCGGAAGATCCAGCAAATCGTTTGGCGGAATAATACGGCTGTGCGGTGGATGCCGGTGCTTTTCGCCCCGTGGGATATGCCCGGTAAAATTTACCCTGGCAGGATTTTTACCTGTGAGCAACGCAACTCTTGTAGGCGAACATACCGGTGAGGAAGAATACGCATTGGTCCACCGCATTCCCTCGCTGGCCAGGCGGTCAATAGCAGGGGTTTCGATATATTGTTGCCCGTAACAACCAATATCCTGGGAGCCCATATCATCAATAAAAATGATTAAAAAATTAGGTGGCTCCACAGGGCTTTCAACACAACCGGACAAACTTAAAATCCCGATTGCGGATAATCCCGGTAAAAAGTGCTTCATGTAAAAATCTTTCATGACGTTACATAAATTATAAGGGATAAAACATTTTCAGATCAGAATGAGTATCAGGATTATTCTGCTGTTTCACTCTTACGAAAACTGCAGATTGGATTTACCTCTGCATTAAATGCATCCCATCTCATCTCGGAGATATTTACATCTGGTTTTCCTCCGGCATGAACCACCAATCTGTATCTCAATATCAGAGGTTCGTTTTTTACAAGCGAATATCTTGTTCCCGAAGCCGGAAAAGTAGGCTGCAGCCATGACAAATTCGGGTATTCGACCCAGTCACCGGGATAATCAGGGTTGTCCTGATGTTGTAAAACCATTAGCCCGGAAAAAGATTCAGCTCCTTTAAATTTGCCACTCAGATCTGACCATGCCCTGATTGGCTTTAGTTCACTTTCGCCAGTAAAATATGATATTTCCTGTGATTCAGGAAGCTGCATCCTGATGTTCAATCCGCCATAGCTATTTTTACCACGGGTAGCAAAAGTAATACCTTCTTTCAGTGCAACGAATTTAAAGGCCATATCAATTACCCTGCTTGCTGAAGATGCCTTGTAAGCTCTTATTAAAGTATGTTCTCGCACTATTGGTTCGACATCTTCCCACATCCATAAATTTTCAGCTATTATTTGGGCAAAAACAGGACCATTTATATATTCCAATTCGCCTGTGGGCCGTGCAAAAACGGTTTGCAAAGCATGCAGATCACCCATTTCCGATCCATATTCCACCTCAGGCCAGGCCCAGTAAATACCCCTGTGATGAGGATGGGCACCCTCTGGCCAGTCCCTGGTCAGCATCTCACCTTCCAGTCCCCACACCGGATGAATATAATTGCTTCTGGGGACCGCATATATACTGGTTGTAACAAACGTATCCGCCTCGGTTCTTATATGCCGTTCCAATTCCTCATAATCAAGACGTACTACATCATCCTCATAAACAGTCTGGTAATTATATTGCAGGACCTTTTCATTTTCCTCTGCAATTACAAACTGTCCGCTTTCCGGATCCTTATTTACTTTGACTAACCGACTAAAGGGAAACTCACTTTCAGTTAGTTTAAATCTTCTCAAACCAGGTTCTCCCTCCGGCATAATCATGACAACGCTTGA
>SLOS01000235.1 GCA_007132365.1 Bacteroidales bacterium
CTAAATAATTACAAGATATATTTTAGCAGACCCGGTTTTTATCATTAAGAAAACAGGAAATCCCAACTGCGGACATGTCAATAATTTTTCTTGCTTCGAGCCTTCTGGTATTATTTCTCAACCTTCCGGTCTGGTCACAATTGCCGGTTTACGTACCATTTACCGAAGCAAGGGAAATAACAATCCCGCAACAGGAGGAAGCGGCGATTGACAGCTCCCTTCTGTTAATTATGGCGGCATACGAGGAAGATATTGACAGTATCGGTGTACTTATTGATAAGGGCTATGATGTTAACGAGACAACCGGTGACGGTGTTACAGCCCTTATGTACGCTGCCACCAACGGATCACTGGAAATAGCAGAGCTGCTGATTAAAAACGGGGCAGAAATTAATATGGTGCCTGCCAATGGCATTACGGCCCTTACCGGCGCCACAATGAACAACCACTATGAAGTTGCCCTCCTGCTGCTTCAGCAGGGTGCCGATACTGAAATTCCTGATGATCGGGGACTGACGCCATTGATGTATGCATCATCATACGATTTTTTTGAAATTACCGAACTGCTCCTCATGTTTGGTGCCAACCCCGGACACAGGGACCAGGAAGGTGCAACCGCCCTGCATGCAACAGCAATATATTCACAGCCCGTTATTGCATGGCTGTTACTTGATTACGGGGCTGATATCAACAGCAGGGATGATTTCGGATTTACCCCGCTTATGATGGCGGTGCAGCTGGGGCGCATGGAAATGGCCGTTTATCTGCTTATAAATAATGCAGCAGTAAATTTAAAGACCGTGGATGGCCTGTCCGCTCTTGCCATAGCAGTTGCCAATAACCATCCTGACCTGGCAAGAAAACTGATTGATCTGGGGGCAGATCCGAAAGCAAGGATATCGGGAACCGACAACATCATGAACCTGGCGCTTTGGCAGGGGAACGAAGAACTGATATCGCTTATGCGGCAGCATGGTATCAGACGAAATTTATTGCCCGATTTTCGCATATTGAGTGTATCGGGTAATATTTTATTAAGCAGGAATGATTTTTTTAACGGACTGGCTGCCACCCTTGAAGATGAAAAATACAACCTCCTGCTAACAGCAGGCTGGTATACCAGGCCGGTAAGAAGAGCAGTACTCCTGGAATTTAATAACCGATGGTATGACCAGCTCTGGGAACAGCGTCATCTGTTCTATGGCAGCCTGTCAATGAAATTCCCGGTTGTGGATTATTTCAGATTAGATGAAAGAGGTTTTTATGCCGGCCTGAAGGTGAAGTATTCAAAAGGCCGCTACTGGGGAACATACAGGTACCCTTCGCCGGACTGGCACTTTGTGCCGTCTGTGGGTTATTTTTATGAGCGGGGACTGTGGTTCTATAATATTGGATATGAATACCTGCAACTGAATATTATCGATAAGTCCGCCCACCGCATTTCCGTATCAGGAGGCATTCGTTTTCCGGTTAAGAGAGATCCGGTGATATACAGAACAACATACTGGTAGATTGAAAACCCGTGTGCCCGGCCATACAAAAAAGATGCAAATGAAACAAATAATCTCATTAACCTGGTCAGCGAAAAAAGAGCTTTTCCTGCCAGCCCTTCAGGGTGGAGAATATCTTTCACGGACTGTAGCAATAATTATTTTATGTACCTTCCCGTTCATCTCACAGGCCTGCAATCCTGAAGAGTGGGGGGTCGCGGACTGCTCTGAGTGCTATGTTGATAAACCATCAGAGGCAGAAATAAATGTAAAATTAACTCTGAACCAGTTAAACCCATTTGTAGTGATAAATGTTTACAGCGGCAGGATTGAAGAGGAGATACTTATCCTTTCCGATACTGCACGAATTGAAACCTGGAGCGCCTTGCTGACGGTAGATGAATACTATACGGTGACTGCAACATACCGCTCAGGTTCACAGACGCGGGACTATTATAATGTGACCGCCATTGACGGGGGATTTGTAAGAACCAAAAAGATCCTGGCACGATGTGACAAACCATGCTGGGTAATCAGGGGAAATAATTTCAATGTGAGACTCAAATACTGATAAAATCATAGATTACTATCATGCATCAAATAATTCCTTTATATTAATCTCCCGAATAATCTAAAATGATGAATCATGAAATTTATTGTCTATCTGCTACTTTTCTCAGTTTTTGCCCTTATTTGCTGCGGCAAAAAGCAACATGATCTTACTGTAATGACCTTCAATATCAGGCTTGACACTCAGGCCGACGGGATAAACCGGTGGGAAGCCCGAATCCCGCTGTTTACCGGGTATATGGACAGTGTTGCCCCTGATATTGTTGGAATGCAGGAGGTGCTTCACAATCAGCTCCTTGACATTCTGGATAAAATGCCCGGATATGCATATACAGGTACCGGCAGGGATGACGGAATGCAGGGTGGTGAATATTCACCCGTTTTTTTCAGGGAGGACAGGTTCACCCTTATTGACCACTCGCAATTCTGGCTTTCTGAAACCCCGGAAATACCGGGGAGCCTGAGCTGGGATGCGGCAATTACCCGTATAGTGAGCTGGGCAGCCCTGAAAGACAGACAGAGCGGTGATCTGATTTATGCGTTCAATACCCATTTTGACCACCGCGGGGTTCAGGCCAGGCTTAACAGCATTGAGCTGATGTCGGAGAAGATAAAGGAGATTGCCGGTGATTCTCCGGTAATAGTGCTTGGTGACTTCAACATCAGGAAGGAAAGCGACGATTACAGGTTCATGATTGACACCTTTTCCGAAAATAACGGACTAACCAATGCTGAGCTCATATCAAGGGTCCCGGTTACAGGTGCAGAGTCAACTTTCAACGGGTTCAGGACAGACATTGAGCCCAGAGTGATAGACTTTATCTTTGTTGACAATAATTTTAATGTTTCTTCCTACCGCGTGGACGAGGTAATGGAAAATGGAATTTTCATCTCCGACCACTGGCCTGTTGTGGCTGAGATCGTTTACTGAATGTGCTGTGAAGTGAAGCTGAATAGAGTCAGTTGACTTTATCTGTATGTGTGTAATTTCTAATGAAAAAAATTTCATCTACATTTGCAGTTTTTAAAAAATAAATAAATCGAATCAAACAATGAAGAGAGTATTAGTTGCAACAGGCGGGGGCGATTGTCCCGGATTGAACGCAGTGATAAGGGCAATTGTTAAAAGAGCGGCAAGGGAGAAGGACTGGGAGATAATAGGCAGTATAAATTCTTTCGACGGACTTCTGAAGGAGCCGACCGAAATAGTGGTGCTGGATGAGAAAGCTGTATCCGGTATACATTTCAGGGGAGGGACCATTATCGGAACAACAAACAAGGGAGGCCCCTTTGCATGGCCTGTAAAAAACCTGGACGGGACATGGAGTGAAGTTGACCGCTCTGACGAAATGATGAGAAAACTCCAGTATATGGATGTTGATGCTGTTATCAATATAGGGGGTGACGGTTCGCAAAGGATATCGCAGGCTTTCCATGAGAAGGGGCTCAAGATTATAGGTGTTCCGAAAACTATAGATAATGACCTGCCTTTTACCGATTTCACCTTCGGATACCAGACCGCGGTGCAGATTGCAACAGAGGCAGTGGACAAACTTGTTACTACTGCAGCCAGCCATAATCGTATACTGATCCTTGAAGTGATGGGAAGGGACGCAGGATGGATTGCCCTTAGTGCTTCAATTGCGGGTGGTGCTGAAGTATGCCTTATACCAGAGATACCATATGATATTGAAAAAGTTGCCGGGCGACTTGAATCCAGGTTCTCCAGAGGCAAGGGATTTGCCAATATAGTGATTGCCGAGGGTGCCAAACCGAAAGGCGGAGAACAATCAGGCGAAAAATCTGGCGAACTGGGATATCATAACGTAAAGCTGAGAGGTGCTGCTGCCCGGCTTGAACTGGAGCTTAAAAATGCAGGGGTAACAGCCGATATAAGGGAAACTGTTCTCGGACACCTCCAGAGGGGAGGGATCCCCGTTGCCTATGACAGGATACTGGCAACACAGTTCGGTGTCAAAGCCTTTGAAATGGTGCTGGAAGAGAAGTTCGGGGAGATGGTGGCCTACAGGCACCCCAATATCATCTCTATACCGCTGATCGATGCCATCCAGGAAAACAAATTCATTACCGAAAGTTCAAACCTTGTAAAAACGGCGAAGGGAATAGGTATTTCACTTGGTGATTAGCAAAAATATTTGGAATTCCGCTTTATCTGCCTTATTTTGTTTTTTTTTCTGGTTCTATTCATTTTCTTTATCCGTTTTTTATACAAACCCTAAAAAATGATTACTATGGAAAACAGCAATTCGAGTGTATCTGCCTTCATTGCAGATTCAAAACAGGCCCTTCTCAAACCGGAGGAGTATTACAGTGCAATGTCAA
>SLOS01000011.1 GCA_007132365.1 Bacteroidales bacterium
CACCTGCTCAATCCCGAGATGATCATCATTGGAGGCGATATGGCAGAAGCTGGTAATCTTCTTGCCGACCCGGTACAGCAAAAACTTAACAAATATACGATCAACAGGATACGGCAGGATACCGCGATTCATATCAGCGAGCTTGGAGAACAGGCAATGCTGCTCGGCACCATCCCGGTTGTTATGACAAAGATCATATCACAGGATTCAAATATCAATAATTCAAATAATTTAAAGCGATGATACTACAACCTATCGACTGGGCAATCCTGGCAATCTTCTTCGTCATCCTTCTTTCAATAGGATATTTTGCATCAAGGCAGGCCGGGCAGAGTACCACAAATTTCTTTCTCTCGGGCCGCAACATGCCCTGGTGGCTGCTGGGTGTCTCAATGGTGGCTACAACTTTTTCGGCCGATACTCCAAACCTCGTAACAGACATGGTCCGCACAGGTGGAGTGGCAAGTAACTGGTTATGGTGGGCCTTCCTTCTGACCGGAATGCTTACCGTATTTGTCTATGCTAAACTCTGGAACAGGTCAAGGGTAATGACCGACCTTGAATTTTACGAGTTGCGCTACAGTGGCAAAATGGCAGCTTTTCTGAGGGGTTTCAGGGCAGTTTATCTTGGACTCTTCTTTAACGTGATGGTTATCGCAACCGTGTCACTTGCATTTATCAAGATAGCTGGCGTGATGCTGGGCCTCCAACCCGCACCTGCGCTGATAATTGCCGCTGTGATTGTGGTTTTCTACAGCGGACTCGGGGGACTGAAATCGATATTGTGGACCGACCTGTTCCAGTTCAGCTTTGCAATGTTCGGTGCGGTTATAGCTGCGGTTTATGTAACCAGGTCGCCCGAGGTGGGGGGACTTTCGGCACTGTTTTCGCATCCCAACGTAGTCGACAAGCTTAGTTTCGTGCCCAGCATATCCCAGCCTGAACTGCTCCTGAGCATATTCATTATCCCTCTTGCAGTGCAGTGGTGGTCGGTATGGTACCCCGGTGCTGAGCCGGGAGGAGGAGGTTACGTGGCACAAAGGATGCTCTCTGCAAAGAGCGAGGATCATGCCGTAGGAGCAACGCTTCTGTTCAATTTTTTTCATTACGCACTCCGCCCCTGGCCATGGATAATAGTGGCACTTGCCTCCCTGATAGTCTTTCCTGATATCCAGTCAATGGCTGACAGGTTCCCTGATGTGGCCACCAGGTACGTGCAGGAAGACTTTGCATATCCTGCCATGCTCAGGGAATATTTGCCGGCGGGATTGCTGGGACTGGTGGTTGCCTCTTTGATAGCGGCATATATGTCAACAACAGCCTCACATATCAACTGGGGATCGTCATACCTTGTAAATGACTTCTACGGACGGTTTTATAATCCAAACGCAACTGAGAAACAAAAAGTGGCCGTTGGCAGGATCAGTACTGTTTCCATCATGGTGCTTTCGGTGATCCTTGCCCTTATTTTGCAGAGTGCTCTCCAGGCGTTCCAGTACATACTGATGATCGGTGCGGGGACCGGGCTTATATACATTCTCCGTTGGTTCTGGTGGAGAATAAACGCTTTCTCTGAAATATCGTCGATGATAGCTGCAGTTGCCTTCTCCCTTATTTTCATATCAATCGAGAACTTTGGCATGACACATCTTGAAAACGGAGCGATCGAGGTGCTTGGCATCCGGTCAACAGAAACTTACTGGGCAATTATAAGATTCGTAGGAGTGGTTGTGTTTACATCTGCGACATGGATAATTGTTACCCTGCTCACTAAGCCTGTCAGTGAAGAGACTTTGCGAAGCTTCTACACCAAGATCAGGCCCGGGGGGCCGGGTTGGAAGCCGGTAGTGGACAGGGCGAAAGCCGAAAACGTTGAGCTGGTGAAAGAAACTGACCTGAGGTGGGATGTTCCGACCGGCATACTGTGCATGATACTGGGTTGTATTTCCATATACAGCATACTTTTCACAATAGGGAACCTGCTGTATGGCGACTTCGGCCAGGCAGCTATTTTCATTGTAATAGCAGTCGTGGCATCATTCCTGCTTCACAGATCATGGAACAAGCTTAAATCAAAATAACCTGATCAACTGATAAAATGTTCAGTATGGAGGATACCCCCGGGTTATCCTCCATATTCAATTACAAGAAATTATGTCAAAACCTACACTGCTCATCCTGGCTGCGGGACTTGGAAGCCGGTATGGAAGCCTTAAGCAGATCGAACCAATCGGCCCTCATGGAGAAGCCATAATAGACTACTCTGTTTATGATGCAATTAAGGCCGGATTTGGAAAGGTCGTCTTCGTTATAAAGAAGGATATTGAAATTGACTTCAAAGAGAGCCTGCTTGCAAGATTTCAAGATAAGGTAGAAACCGGCTATGTTTTCCAGGAGCTTGATATGCTCCCAGGCGGGTACGAGTTACCCCCTAACCGGGTAAAACCATGGGGGACGGCCCATGCTATCATGGTCTCTGAAAAGGCTGTCACTACCCCGTTTGCAGCAATCAATGCCGATGATTACTATGGGTATGAGGCATTCAGCGAAATGCACAGTTTTCTTCAAATGGGAGATACTTCGAAGGAATACTGCATGATAGGATACAGGCTTGACAACACCCTTTCCGATCACGGAACGGTATCAAGAGGAGTTTGCAGCATTGACAGGGAAGGTTTTCTCATCTCGGTTTCGGAGCTTACAAAGATCAAACGCGAAAAGGGAAAAATATTCCACTATGAAAACGGGGAGCCGGGGGAATTATCCGGAGGTGCAACAGTCTCAATGAACATGTGGGGATTCGGCACTTCCGTTTTTGGCCATATCAGGCAAAGGTTCTCTTCTTTCCTTGACCTGAACATCAAAGACCCCAGGGCTGAATTCTACATACCGTCTCTGGTCGATCAGCTTATCAGGGACGGGGAAATCAGGGTCAGGGTACTTGACTGTAACTCCACCTGGTTTGGAATAACATACAAAGAGGACAGGGAGGCTGCCAGGAACAGTATCATTGAAAAGATCCGTAACGGAGAATACCCTGAAAACCTGTGGAAGTAATGGTTGAAAGCGAGATCAGATCTGTATTCGGCAATTTCAAAACTACCGGCACATTCCTCAGCGGCAAACCAACCGGATCGGGACATATCCACAAGACATTGCTCATCAGGACAAAGGAAAAGGATGCCCCTGATTATATCCTCCAGAAGATCAATCAAAATGTTTTCCCGCCGGTCAGGGAGATGATGGACAATATCATCAGGGTTACCAGGCATATCAGGGAAAAAAGAGCCGGTGACAGCCAGGTTAGCGTTCTGGAAGTGATTGAAACCCACTCGGGAGATTCCTTTTTTACCGACCAGTCAGGCAACCACTGGCGGATGTATAATAAACTGGAACCGGGTATCAGCTATGATATTGTACCAGGCAACAAGGTCGCAAACGAGGCAGGGAAGGCATTCGGTCAGTTTATAGGTGATCTGAGGGATATGCCGGCAGATGAGATATACCCGGTAATACCCGAATTTCACTCCATCGAGATGCGTTTTGAGAAATTCCGGGAAGCTATTGATGCAAACGCAGCAGGAAGAGCAGGTGAAGTAAAAAAAGAGATTGAAACAGCCCATTTTGCATTCGATGCCATGCTGGTTATCCCCCGTTTTGAAAGAGAGGGTAAATTACCCGTCAGGGTGACTCACAACGATACCAAGCTGAATAACATCCTTTTTGATGAAAAAGACAGGGCGGTATGTGTCATAGACCTGGATACCGTCATGCCGGGTCTTTCTCTCTATGATTTCGGCGATACTATCCGTACCGCAGCAAACACTGCCGAAGAGGATGAAGCCGACCTGGACAGGATCAGGTTCAGCATACCTGTATTCAAAGCATATTCAGAAGGCTTCATCGAGAAGACCATTTCCTTCCTGACCCGTGCCGAACTCGAATTGCTGCCACTCTCGGCACGTTACATGACTTTCATAATGGGGCTGAGATTCCTGACCGACTATATAATGGGCGATGTATACTATTCAACCGGTTACAGCGATCAGAACCTGAGGCGTTGCAGGGCCCAGTTCAGGCTTATGCAGCTTATGGAGGAGCAACATGATGAATGCATGGATATTGTGATGCAGGCTGCAAAGATCCATGGTAAATAACCCGGCAGGAAGATTTAAGATTTTTTCACATAAAGAAAATCTCCGTAATAGTTATATTTGAGGCTTTCCGGTAAGGTTTTGTTTTATATTTCCACACTTAACTATCAAACTTTCATATACATAATGACTAAAAATAATTTTAACAGCAATACAAGGCCCAGGCTCGTATTGCTGGTGGCACTGCGCGTGGCGATAGGCTGGCATTTCATGTACGA
>SLOS01000278.1 GCA_007132365.1 Bacteroidales bacterium
CTGTTTCCGACATTCACAGCCGCATCAGTCTGCAGAAAAGATTCCAGGGGCATTTCGCCTTCACGTAAAACACCAAGTGTTCTCTCTTTTGCACTTATGATGCCTGCGGTGACCGAGGAGGTAAGTCCAAAAGGGTTACCTACGGCAAGTACCCACTCTCCTACCCTCAGGTCATCGGAACTGCCGAAACTTATATAAGGCAAATTTGTTTCGTCTATCTTTAACATGGCTATATCCGTATTGGGATCTGTACCCTGCACTTCTGCGCTAAAAGAGCGCTGGTCATTTAAAGTAACTTCAATCTCATCCGCACCCCTTATAACATGGGCATTTGTGACGATATAGCCATCTTCGGTAACGATTACGCCGGAACCAAAGCCAATTTCCGGTTCAGGATCTGTTTCCCTTTCCCTCGGACCGAAGAAGAATTCGAAAGGGTCACGTATCTGCCGTATTTCCCTTTCCCTTATTGTTTTAACATGAACCACCCCGTGAATGGTACGTTCAGCAGCATATGTGAAATCCAGGTTGCCGGGATCGGGTTTATCGGGTAGATTGGCCTGCCAGTCCGGATTGATATTTTGAGAAGTTATATTACCATTGGATAACCTGTCGATTACGCTATAGCTAAAACCGGCTATTATCCCTATAGCCATAACAATAATAAGATTTACTACTATTTTTTTTAGTTTCATGACTTTCCCTCCATTTGAACAATTCATGGTTTTAGGCAAATACGTGCTTCCGTTTAATGATTGATTTAACTGAAGTACTTTTCAATTATTCCATGTACCCCCCTTCCACCCAGTTCTGCTGCCTTCAACCAATCGAGGAATGCCCCGTCTTTATCAGCAATCATATATTTGGCAAAACCTCTGACATGAAATGCTTTAGCGCAACCGGGATTAATCTCTATCTCTTTGTCGAAATTCAGTATGGCTCCTTTGTAGTCGCAGGAGTTGTACCTTTCAACTCCTTTTTGATAAAATTCAAATGATGTCCTCATTGTTTTTATTAATTATGGGTTATTTACTCCGTGTCAAAATATATAAGTCCGGCCTGAATCTTTTTTTCCTTAAGTTCTCTTTTAACTTTTCCCTTCATTGTATCAGGAACAACAAGGTATAGATGGCCTTTGTATTTTTGTGTATGCAAAGACATTAGTCTCCATTTCTCACTGTCCATATTTTTGTCAAGTTCGATCTCGTATAAATATAACTTATCGTAATAATAGACTGCCAAATCAGGGATAAATGTGCTGTTTCTCTCCTTGGACAAAATTTTCCTTTTGTATCTATTATGGGCTAAATCCATACCACAATAACCTGATTAATGATTCTTGGTCCGGGTCATATCAGTAAAGTGACATAGCTTATTTTGCAAACTTCATATATGCCGCGGGGTGTCCCGCACTGCAATGAATTGAAACTTTTCCTGATCCTGATTTGGATTCATTGCATTTATTTTTTTCTGGTTGATATGATTGAGGAAAAAGTTCACACAATGCACGATTATTCTACAGCAGGGCAAGGATGGTTAAAGCCTGACGGGTAAGCTATATCAATTCTTTACAGCAGAATAATTAATTGTATATGGAAACACCATGGATAAAAATTTTTGCTAATATTGTTTTAAAATTCATAATTCTCACTATTACCTCCACAATCTGACAATAACTTACAGCAAAATTAATTAAGAGGGAAATTGTCATTTGATTGCAAATATGAAAAAATGATGATCAGAGAAAAAAACCTTATCACCAAAGTCCTTATCACAATCCTCAGGGTAGCCGTAGGTTGGCATTTCCTGTATGAGGGAGTGATTAAGCTTTTTAATCCGGAATGGACTGCTTACGGTTATCTTTCCAATACTTCCGGTTTTCTGTCCGGATTTTACCAATGGCTGGCTGGTAATCCCATAGCGCTCAACCTGGTTGACATCCTCAATGTTTACGGACTGATCCTGGCAGGACTGGCCCTGTTTATTGGTCTGCTTGTCCGCTATGCGGCTCTCGGGGGTTTTATCATGCTTGGTTTGTATTATTTTGCCTATCCTCCTTTTGGTGCTTCCCTTTTGTGGCCATCTGGGGGCCATCTTTATATAGTGGACAGGAATTTCATCGAGGCAGTTATAATGTTGTTTTTTGTTTTCAGCAGGGAAAAAGGTTACGGGATAGATGCAATTACTGCCCTGTCCCGCTTTGGTTACATCAAAAAGGGGGTTTCGGGCGGTTTATCCGGAGAACCCGGATTAAAAACACGCCGGGAAGTACTTAAAAACCTTGCAACCCTTCCGGTACTGGGCGCACTGGGATTTGGTATTTTCCGTCTTAAAAGCCGTTACGATATCGATGTGCTTTCAGGGGCCACCATTCAGATTGACCGTGCTGCCCTGGGAGAGCTCAAAGGCGAACTTCCAAAAGGGAAAATCGGCGGTCACAGTATCAGCAGGCTGGTGCTGGGCGGAAACCTGATCGGTGGATGGGCCCATGCCCGCGACCTGATCTATGTATCTACACTTTTCAGAGCCTACAACACCGAAAGAAAGATTTACGAAACCCTTATCCTGGCCGAGGAGTGTGGAATCAATGCCATAAATATAGGCTGCTCTACCAATGCACTAATGGCTAAATACAAGAGGATGACAGGAAGCAGGATAAAAGTGATTTCCCAGGTCGCACCAAATATGAATAACGGCGACTGGTTTGAGCAGATCAACTTCGCCGTTGATCATGGAGCCGACATACTCCAGGTGCAGGGTAACTGGTGCGACTGGCTGGTAAGAGACAACAAGCTGGAGGTTATCGCAGGAATGCTGGATAGAATAAGAAGCCAGGAATACACTGCGGGACTGGGTGCCCACACCGTAGATGCGCTTATATGTTGCGAAGAGAACGGGATAATTCCCGATTATTACATGCAAACCATGCACCACGACAATTACTGGTCCGCCCATCCTCGCGAAAACCGGGTACTTTTTGAGGTAGATGGCACAAAATACTCTGACCATAACAGGTTTCATGACAACATCTTCTGTCTGTTCCCTGAAAAGACTGTCGAGTTCGTAAACCGGACCAGAGTACCGGTTATGGGGTTCAAAGTTCTTGCCGCCGGGGCTTTAAGACCGGAAGATGGATTCAGGTGGGCCTTCGAAAACGGATCCGATTTTATATGCGTCGGGATGTTCGATTTCCAGATCGTAAATGATGTGAACATCACCATTGATATCCTCAAAAACCTTGATAATCGAAAAAGAGGCTGGTTTGCATAAGAACCAGGATCAATAAAACCGCCGGAAATGCCGGGCCAGGCTACAGGCTTTCAACCGCCTTCTTAAGTATATCACCGGCTTCGGAAGCTATTTCAAGAAGCGGCTCGCTGCCGATTCCCTTCATGGATGTATAGGGATCTATTATGGCCACTTCGGTTTCATCGTCCGATATTTCCTGCACAATAACACTGCAGGGCAACATGGTACCGATCTTATCTTCAATCTGCACGGCCTTGTAGGCGAATGCGGGGTTACAGGCACCAAGGATACGGTACTTTCGAAAATCCTTGCCAAGTTTTTCTTTAAACTTGTCATGCATGTTAATTTCTGTTAGTATCCCAAAACCATATTTCTTCAACTCGCTGGTAATCTTTTCTGCAGCCTCTTCAAATCCGCAGTTTACCTTTTTTTCAAAATAAAATTTCATAAAATCCAGATTTAACAACTGATTAACAATCAATAATTTCGCGGTTTTGATAAATGATCAAAAGATAACAGTTTACTCGCCGGGTAATTAAACCAACTCAGAATGTCTCCTTTACAATCCGGTCTTTATCAACATTAAGGTCATAAAGGTAACCTTCCACTTTCATCATCATCATAGGAGGGCCGCAAAGATAAAAATATCCTTTGAAGTCCCCGACCTCCCTCTCAAGAAGCTCATCAGTGACAAAACCATGGGCATATTCCCCGGTATTTTCCTCAGAAAGAACATTTATTAATTTATCACCCATCATGGTCTCTAGTTCATCCCTGAGTATGATATCTGCTTTTGTCTTATTGGCAAAGATCAGCTTATTGCTGCCAATCCGGTTCTTTTTATAAAGGTCCCTAAGAATAGAAATAAAGGGTGTAACACCTGAACCGCCGGCAATAAAAACACCCTCACCCTTATAGTTGATGGATCCGAAAATTTCATTAAGTATAAGGTTCTCTCCCGCCTTTACTTCAAGAAGTTTGTCAGTGGTTCCGTCATGTTCGGGATAAGTTTTTATTATGAACTCAAGAAAATCATCTTCGGGAAGTGATGCAAAGGTAAAAGGCCTTTTTTCATCCTCCCAGCCTTCCCTGTCAAGAGC
>SLOS01000135.1 GCA_007132365.1 Bacteroidales bacterium
GAAACTTCGGGACTGGGACTGGAATGGGACTGGTGGTCGACTGATCCTGATGTATTTACTGTGGATAATAGCGGTACAGCTACAGGTCACAACCCCGGTGAGGCATTCTGCATTCTGGATTTCACTGAATCAGCAGGTCTTTTGAAATTTACAGGACGCGACTCAGCCTTAGTTATGATATTCTGATATGCACGCACTCCATCTTTTGTATAATCTTCATCGGCTTTCTATCTGCCAGCATATCCTGGCCAGATAGATTGCCGAAAAATATCACAAAAACCCCCTTACCACAACCAGTGGCGTATTAGTATCACCGCTTCCCGAAACAAGGTCCGCAAGTGAAGAGACAAGGTTCTCAATCTTTCTCGGCGTTGTCCCCTGGGCGACAAAACCCTTTTTATCCTGCTCCCTGGCGAACTTCATTGCTTCCTGTTCAATTATCTCCTCAATCTCCACCTTCGATTTCCCTTCATTGTGAAGCTTCTGCATAAGGTATTTGGTCTTGACCCCTATCCTGTTGCGGTTCTTTATCCCCCGGGTGCAGCCAAAGCATGACACCGGGTCGGCAAGCTCAAAAATCCCGGATTCGGGGTCCTTATACGCCCCGTCACCATAAATAAGCACTTCAATGTTCTTATTGAATTCATCACTTATCATTTTTCTGATCTCCTCACAAACCTCATCAGATTTCCGGGGCATTAATTTAAGCTGCTCAGTGACAGGATCCAGAAGGTTTGACCCCAGCAGGCCGTATTCTGAATATACTCCCTTTCGGGGATCGGAATAGATATCCTGCAGTGTAATCGCATTTCCATACCCTGCTTCCCTTATCTCTTCCAAAACATCAGCTCTTTCATGAACATTGCTGACAATTATCGCATCCGGATTCTTATCTATAATATGCTCAAAGGAATTGGCCAGAAATATCTCAACATCACACCCAACATCTCGGACTATCGTCTCATAATAATGAATATAATCCATGCCCGTTTCAGGATGCAACAGCCTTTCCCCGCCAATTTCATCGGTGGTGATTATATCATCATAGCACTTTTTGATCATTTTGAGTGTCTCCTTTGCAATGACCGGGTTGCCCTGTTCATCAGCAGGAAACTTGAGCTGAATGATCACTTTGCCTTCAGGGACAGCTTTCGCAATTGCTTTTAACATCATCGAAAAACGGTTCCTGGACAGGATGGGGTGGATCACCGCTATTGTTGAATCCTCCCTTAGACCCAGCTTTGACTGAATCTCAGCAGAGACATCACCCAGTTTTACAACATTATGCTGGGTTATTGCAACAACCGATTCGGTCACGCACAGGATATCACCGTCACTGATTATCTCCGGATTTTTACTGATTGTTCTTTTTATAACTTTAATGATATTATCGTCAGAAGTTATTATCCCTGTTTTCACTCCATAGGCAATTACACCCAGTTCCTTTTCCTGTAGTTTCATAAACAATTAACTGTTTTCTTTTAATTTCCACCACAAAGAAAAGAAAACACCTCAATTTTACCTCAATGAATTAAAGAAAAATCAAATTCCATTGATTTGCCATTTCAACAAGGAAAAACCAGGGGCTAACCGCAAGGCTCCTGAATGGGCAGTAAGGTTGAATGATTGGACTTAATACAAACCACAATCCAAACCTGTCCCCTGAGCCCGGAACCTGCATTTTTATTTTTCCGTTTACATCCGTTCAGATATTGCATGAAAACATTTCTAATCGTACCTTTAGCATAGCAATTTCAATATGGATTTATTCCATAAAACTCATAATTTTCAATAACCCGTTGATAATGGGGCCATACTGAGCTATTAAATTATTGTTTAACCTTACACTAAAAAAATACCAATGAACCTTCTTAAATACTTTTTACTGTTCTCTATTTCTATGGTTTTTGTTACAGGCTGCAATAACAACGACAGTAAACCAACTTACCCAAATCAGATCTTTGAATATTCTGAAAACCTCACAACAAGGTGGATCAGTTTTGAAAACCTGACAGGAGAAAAGGGCAGAGGCGGTATGGCAAATCATGGTGCAAAGGGATATGCATGGGATATAATCCCGGCAGGAGAAACCATCACATTAGTTGATCTTGAAGGTCCGGGCATAATTAACAGGATCTGGATGACTATCAGAAGCAGAACGGAATATGACCTGCGAGGCCTGATAATAAATATTTATTGGGATAATGAAGAAAAACCCGCAGTATCTGTTCCTTTTGGTGATTTCTTTGGTGTTGGGCATGGGAAAACTGCAATTTTTGAAAATGCTCTGTTTTCAAACCCTGAAGGCCAGTCCTTTAATAGCTTTGTGCAGATGCCCTTCAAAAAAGCTGCCAGGATTGAGGTGGTTAATGAGATGGAACGGCCGGTAACTGATATATTTTTTGATGTGAGTCTGCAGCTTATGGATAGATGGGATGATTCTTTCCTGTATTTCCATGCCTGGTGGCACAGGGATACTGCAACAACCCTGGCAGAAGATTTTGAGATTCTTCCCTTCATTGAAGGCAAAGGAAAGTATTTGGGCACAAATATAAGCGTAATTGCTAATCCTCAGTACAGGACGACCTGGTGGGGTGAAGGAGAGGTCAAGATTTACCTAGATGGTGACAGAGAGTTTCCCACCCTGGTGGGAACCGGAACAGAAGATTACATAGGAACCGGCTGGGGACAAGGTGTATTTACGCACCGATACCAGGGAAATCCGATTGCTGACATTGAAAACCGGCAATGGGCCTTTTACAGATACCATATAATAGATCCGATATTTTTCAGTGAGGATATCAGGGTAACCATTCAGCAGATTGGTGGTTCCAGAAAAAGTGAAATACTGGATATGCTGAAAGATGACGTTCCTTTAATTCCTGTTTCATTAAGAGACGAGCCCGGGCCACTTGTATACTTATACAAAAATGATGTTGACCTCAGAGATCCCGTTTATCCGATGGATGCATGGGTAAACTTTTTCAGGTCTGATGACTGGGCTGCAGTTGCATATTTTTATCTTGATAAACCATCAAATAACTTGCCTGCTATTCAGGACAAAAAAATAAGAATCTCGAATTTATTGTAACGGAATTTTTGTTTTATCAGGGCATTTGATCAGAACCCGGTTACAGCAGCCTTGTTGTCCCCCCGCCTCTTTCAAGGTCCATATCCATGCCCCGCGGGTTGGTTTTCCATGCACCGCATGTAAAATCAGGTATATCAACGGAATTAGAGCGGTTAGCCACAGACCATGTACTTAACTGAGTAACGACACTCGAGGCTGCTGCCTCATAAACATCCATATCCATTGGTAATCCGTTACGAAGGCAGTCGATCACCCGCCAGTCCTGCGGGTCAGTCCTGAAATAACCGCCCCGGGTTGTTATTACCCTGTTTGCCTGTTTTGAGAATTCAATAAATCTTCTTATCATTTCAGGCATATACTGTTCTCTTAAGGAATTTAACTCTTCATCAGAAATAAAGCCATGATGACTTCTGGCAAATCTGTCCGGGGCCCTGAAAAAGCCTTTTGTCCCGCTTATCAACTGAAAGCGTTCACCTGGCCGTGGAGTGCTTGTATCATGTTGCAGGACAATAGTTCGTCCCTTAACTGTTCTGATTATGCTTGTATTGATATCCCCGCGAAGCTTCTTCCCCATATAGGGCTCCCAGAACGGATCTTCTGAAAGCTTTTCAATTACCTCTTCCATCATGAAATCATTGCTTGACACCGATGTCATGTAATCCATCATGTCGCCGCAATTTATGTCCAGCATCTGAATTATCGGGACAAAGCCGTGCTGGGGATACAGATTACCATCTGTGTTCAGATTCTCCTTCAGTCTCCACTGCCCGGGATACATTGTTTTTGAGAAAAGATAATCAAACAGCAACTGATGAATGTAAGATCCTTCTGCGTGTATTATGCTGCCAAAAAAACCTTTTCTCACCATGTTCAATACCACCGGCTCCAGCCTGTTTGTTCCCGCATAGCCATGGCCGGTGGTTGATACCTGCATGCAGTGCCTGCGTGTACGCTCTGATGTCTCTACCAGTTGCCAGCATTCTTCAACGGTAGTTGCTGCAGGAAGTTCAACATATGCATGCTTATCATTCTCCATCGCATAAACGCACATCGGTGTATGTGAATCCCAGGGTGTTACAATTGCTATCAGATCAATATCAGGACGTTCGCACACCTTCTTCCATTCATCCTCCCCGCCTGAATAAGCATCGGGGCGGTGGCCGATGTCCCTGATCGACTCAATCGCCCTGTTTACCTTGTCAGGGTTTAAATCACACAGGGCTTTGATCTCAACACCTTCAATGCATCCAAGACGC
>SLOS01000131.1 GCA_007132365.1 Bacteroidales bacterium
GCACAATTTGGTTCATTTGTGTGCATACAATTATAGTACTGGCAATCTTGAGACAAAGAAAAAATATCGGGGAAGAAATGAAATATTTCTTCCCTGTCCATGTCTATTATTCCAAATCCCTTGATGCCCGGAGTGTCTATAATATATCCCCCCGACGAAAGCTCAAACATTTCCGAAAAAGTAGTGGTGTGCCTCCCTGTTTTGTGAAGGTCCGATACGGGGCGCGTTTTAAGATCCAGGGAAGGATCCATGGCATTGATGATAGATGATTTGCCAACCCCTGAATTGCCGGCGACAAGGTTTATACTGTTTTTCATCCTGAATCTCAGTTCATCAATTCCTTTTTTTTGAACTGCCGATGTTTTGACTGATTCGTAGCCTATATTGCCGTACATTTCAGCTAGTTGCTCCATTTCTGCCATCAATTCACCATCATAAAGATCGGTTTTGTTGAAAATCAGGATGGCAGGGATCTGATAAGCCTCGCTCGTTGCAAGGAAGCGGTCAATAAACCTCAGTGTTGTCCTTGGCAGGATAAGTGATATCATTAAAAAGGCCTGGTCAAGGTTTGCTGCCAGGACATGGGTCTCTTTGGAAAGCTTTGATGATTTGCGGATAATATAGTTTTTCCTGTCCAGGATTCCGGTAATGATACCCGTGTTCTCCCTTTCAAGCCTGTAAAACTCCACTTTATCACCCACTGCCACAGGATTGGTGCTCCGGCTTCCGCTTGTCCTGAGTTTGCCTTTAATTTTGCAGGGGATGGCTTTTTTTTCACTGTCCCTTACAGTATGCCAGCTGCCGGTTGTTTTTATAATTAGTCCTTTTTCCAATTCCGTTATCCAGCTTCTGTTTTCAGGATTTCCCTTTCGGGGAATATTTATATCATGAGATCCCGTTTTTTTCAAGGAAATCACCAATAAGTTCATGCAGGTCAGGTTTTCCTATCTCCTGCAGGTCGTAGTCCACTTTGGTTGATGGCTTGTTGATCTTAATGATCCTTCCCAGGTCAATCGGGGTTGCAATTAACACCGAATCACAATCGGTGTTGTTAATTGTTTTCTCCAGGTCACTGATCTGCTCATCTCCGTATCCCATAGCAGGAAGCAGTGTTCCTATATCCGGATATTTCCTGAAAGTATCTTCAAGCTTACCGACAATAAAGGGTCTGGGATCTACAAGCATGCTTGCCCCGTATTTCCTGGCTGCCACTGTTCCTGCCCCGATTTTCATATTGCCGTGAGTAAGTGTTGGTCCGTCTTCCACTACAAGGACCCTTTTCCCTTTGATTATTTCAGGGTTTTTAACATGAAGGGGTGATGCGGCATCAATGACCGGGGCTTCCGGATTCACCTTTTCAATATTTTCCCGGAGCTTCTGGATATCCTCCGGAGAAGAGCTGTCAATTTTATTTATAACCACGATATCAGCAGTTCTGAGAGTCACCTCACCCGGGTAATAAGTTAGTTCATGGCCTGCCCTGTGCGGATCTGTTACTGTTATCATCAGATCGGTTCTATAAAAGGGAAAGTCATTGTTCCCTCCATCCCAGACAATGATATCAGCTTCTTTTTCTGCCTCTTTCAGAATGGCTTCATAATCTACCCCGGCATATATTATGTTGCCTCTCGAAACGTGGGGCTCATATTCCTCCATCTCTTCAATTGTACATTTATGCCGCTTCAGGTCCTCAAGGGTTGCGTAACGCTGCACTTTCTGTGCCACAAGATTTCCGTAAGGCATGGGGTGGCGGATTGCCACAACCTTCAGTCCCCGTCCAATAAGTATTTCAATCACCTTCCTTGATGTCTGGCTTTTGCCGCATCCTGTTCTTACCGCTCCAACCGATATTACCGGTTTATTGCTTTTTATCTGGGTGTGAAGCGGCCCCAACATGATAAAATCGGCTCCGGCAGCATGAACAACTGCGCTTACCTCCATCACCTCCTGATAAGAAATATCGGAATAAGAGAAAGAGCAAATATCTGCTTCGAGTTCCTTTATCAGTGCGGGCAGCTCATCCTGAGAATAGATGGGGATGCCGTCAGGGTAGAGTTCGCCGGCAATTTCTGCAGGATACCTCCTTCCATCAATATCCGGTATCTGCGCCGCTGTAAATGCAACAACATTATATTGCCCGTTATTCCTGTAATAAGTGTTGAAGTTATGAAAATCCCTGCCGGCTGCACCAATTATTATAACATTTTGTCTAGACATATGAAGTATTTAAACTGATTTTTATTTAAAAAGTATTCTGCAAATGTAAATGAATTTTGCAACTCATTTATATTTCTACAGAGAATTGAGGTCTGCATGCAAAATCGACGAAGTCAAATTTTTTCAGCTTAAATTACACACAGACGTATGAAATAGTTTTAAAACATATTTGAAGGGTTTTAATCTTGATTCATTTATCATTATCTTTATTGAAATTATTGGAAGTTGAATTTTCTTGCGCACATATATTTATCGGGCAGTTCTGATGAGATAAAAATCGGTAATTTTATCGGCGACTATGTCAAAGGCAGGAACTATGAAAAGTATCCCGAGCTGGTCCGCAAAGGCATAATTCTTCACAGGAAGATTGACACTTATACGGATTTGCATCCCATTGTGAATCAAAGTAAAATGCATCTGAAAAAGCGTTTCAGACGTTATTCCGGGGTAATTGTCGATATTTTTTATGATCATTTCCTGGCCAGTGAATGGCACATGTTTTCGAAACATCCGTTGCCCCAGTATGTTATCAACATGTATGAGATACTGGTTAGCAACTATTTTATCCTCCCCAATGAGATCAGGACCTTTCTTCCCTTTTTTATTATCAACAACTGGCTGGAGTCATATACCAGCATTGACGGTATAGAGGGTGTTCTCAGGAGAATGACAAAGCGCACCTCATTGCCCAGTGAAACCCCTTTTGCAGTCTCAGAGCTCCGGAAGAACTACAACCTTTTCAGGGATGAATTCCTGGAGTATTTCCCGCAGCTTGTATCCTATGTTGAGGAGGAACATGACATTTGCATAAATAGGTTCCACTGCCCCAGTTATGCCTGACGGCTGACACCTGGCAGGAAAAATATTTTACTCCCTCCCCGTCACATCATGTATGATAATTTGTATTCTGTAACGGTTACCAGGCAGGTTACTTGATAGACTCCATTCTGCCGGCGTCAAATTTAAGAAAGATAAAGAGCATAATGGTAAAGGCCCACATTGATGACCCTCCATAGCTTATGAATGGCAGGGGTATACCGATTACCGGCACCACCCCTATGGTCATTCCGATATTGATGGCAATGTGTGTGAAGAGCACAGCTATCACTCCATATCCATAGATCCTGGCAAAGGGTGATCTCTGGCGTTCAGCCAGGAATATCAGTCTAAGGAGCAGAAAAACAAACAGGGCGAGCAACAGCGATGAACCGGCAAAACCCCATTCCTCACCAATAGTGCAAAAAATAAAATCGGTGCTCTGCTCGGGCACAAAATTGAACTTTGTCTGCGTTCCCTGCAGAAAGCCCTTCCCCGTCAGTCCGCCGCTTCCTATTGCTATCTTTGACTGGTTAATGTTATAGCTTTGTCCCCGCGGGTCATCGTCAAATCCGAGAACTATGTTGATGCGGCTTCTCTGATGCGGCATCAGGACATTGTCAAATACATAATCGACCGACCATGTGTAAAGCAGTGCCGTTATCATGAAACCGGCCACAATGGGGGCATGTTTTATCCTGTACAGGAGGGAGAGAAGCAGCAAAACGGTGCCTCCTGCCACGGCAGCAACTATCAGCTGTATATCAATAAGGGTTTGTGGGGAAAATAGCCGGTATACAGCCATCACAATACCTGAAACTGCAATGAATATAAGACCCGCGCGGACCGAAAATTTCAGGCTGCGCCCGATAAGGGCCCAGGCTGCAATTGATGTCACTACAAGTAATGCAACCATGTTTATCTCATTCATCAGCAGGGCGAGTACTGAAAGTATCCCAAAGAGGATCATGAAGAAGATCACATATCCGGTAAGTCCTTCCCGGTAAAGAACCAGGATAAATGCAAAGAATACAATTGAAGATCCCACATCGGGTTGTAAAAGTATCAGAAGTACAGGCAGGAATATGATTGTTGCCGTGATGAACAGGGTTTTTGCATCATGTATTTTAAGCCTTGTAGTGCTTAGAAATTGTGCAAGAGCAAGTGCCGTGGCAAGTTTGGCGAATTCTGCAGGTTGAATCTGCACACCTCCGAACTGGAACCATGATTTTGATGCATTGACCTCGGTTCCGAAAAACAGAACAGCCACAAGCAGCAAAATGGTGAAGGCATAAAAGAAATAGGAGAAGAAAA
>SLOS01000128.1 GCA_007132365.1 Bacteroidales bacterium
AGCGAAGAGAGTCCGGAGGTAGGCTCATCAATAAAAAGGATAGAGGGCTCACGCATCAGTTCCAGTCCGATATTCAGCCTTTTCCTTTGTCCCCCGCTTATAAACTTATTCAGCGGATTACCCACCCTAAGGTCCCTTATTTCATCCAGTCCCAGATCCCTAAGCACCTTCTCAACAATTTCAGTAATTCTTTCCTCATTCAGGTTCCCGAAACACAATTTAGCGTTATAATAGAGGTTCTGATATACTGACAGCTCCTCTATCAGCAGGTCATCCTGGGGAACAAACCCGATCTGGCCCTCAATTTTTGCTGCATCTCTGTGTATATCATTGGAGTTTATCAGTATTTTCCCCCTGCGCGGCTTCAGTTTGCCGTTCAACACATTAAGCAGGGTGGACTTGCCTGAACCACTTACCCCCATAATACCGATAAGCTGGCCGGACTCCTCGGAAAAACTGAAAGGGCGTATGCCGTTCTGGCTTAATGGGTAGCGGTATTCGATATTAACAGCTGACAAAACGATCTTTATCCCCCCTGGTTTCTGAAAAAACCAGGAAGATACCTCTGAATAATAAATCGGGGCAATTTCATTCCCCCTGATAATGCCGCCCTGTTTGAAAATATAAAACTTATTTCTCACCAGGGGCCGTCCTTCAAAGGTGAGCTTATTATTACCATTGTAGCGGAAAACAAAGGTACCCGTACTCTTTAAAAATAAAACAATAATCTTGCCATTCAGCGATTCCCTCTCAACCACCCTTTCCTGGTCCTGCATCCTGCGTTTGTGCATTTCCACCCATGCGCCTTCAAGCTCATCAATTGATGTTTCCTTCGGCTTCCTGATAATCAGTAGGTTGCCAGGGTCTATTTGCCGGTGCTTCCCCCCGAGAATAAAGGCTTTGGCATCTTTCACCTCATTTGGTGAAATATTGAAGCTGTCAGCGACCGTCTGAATAAATATCCTCTCAAGATCTGAGAAAATATCATCTTCACTTACAAATTCCAGTAATCTCAAAAAGACAATCATCCTGTCATTCTGATGCAACTCACGGTTAATTTGCCCGCAAATATTGGTTACCTGGAACCTGAGCAGCGAACTGTCGTCTGCTTCGCCACCGGATTGCTGCAGCTCACGGGAATAAAACTCAAAATAATCATCATAAAGCTTAAGGTATTCCTCAACCACTGCTTCATCGAGATGCTGGCGAAGATAGGCCAAAACAAAGGCACGGTCTTTTTCAGAGACCAGTTTATCATTTACATTGGCAACAAGTGCAAACAAATGAATCAACGCATTTAAAATTGATTCACTCATTTTCTGTCAGGTATTATTAATAATCGTGTTTATGACAATGCCGGTTTTAACCTTGAAACCGGTAATAAATTTGCCCTGCGCAGACCGGCAAACCTTAATCCCAATTAAAAAAAAGCCGGCAATTAATTATCCTGCCAGCTTTATTCCGCGTAAACTATAATAAATCAGGAAACAATCCTGTTCCTCAGTCTTTCAATCTTTTCACTAAATGAATCCAGAGCTGAACCGGACATAGGTGATTGCTGATTGCCTATAAGTTCATATATTTCTGTAAGGTCCTTATACATGGAATGAATAAAGGCGTCATCCTCGTGGCCATCAAGCAGTGCAATCAGTTTTTCAAGCGGATCATTCTGCCGGATTATTACATCTGTAATCTCAGTATTATCCCTGGCGCCAATCGCAATTTGCGAGGTCAGGTACATACCCTCTATCCAGCTGCCGGTTATTACCAGCAGGGCCAGATCATCCCTGCGGTTATCGGTAAGGAAAGCATATGTATCATAGAAAGACTCTGATACGATGTTTATGAGAGAGTCCTTGTTATCCAGGTTTCTCTCGACCCTTTGAACAAATCCCTGATTAAATGAAGTGGAAATATTAAGCTCATCAATCAACTGTTTGCAAACCTGCAGATACTTCCTGATATCCTGACTCATTTCATAAGTGCCGGCATAACTTAGATCAGCCCCGTATACACCAAGGTTAAGTGCCTTGCTCCTCTCGGTAAAATACCTGTCGACATTTGCCACAGGGTTTGAAATACCAAGGATATATGGCGCCCCGGCACGCTGCAACATTTCAACTACCTCGACAGAGGTCGGAATCGGATAATCCTCCAGTCCGTCGACTGATCGCAAGATCATTTCAGATCTTTCCTTGTTGTCTGTAATTGCCCTGGTTTCTCCCTCCTGCCGTCCCCCGCAGGCGTAACCAAGTAACATTATACCCAAGACAACAGATAAAAAATAACGGTATACTTTAAAACGGTTCATTTGCATAAATTATAGTTATAAAATTATTTATCAGTATGCTGCTAATTGATCCCTGTTTAACTTTCTTTTAAAACGCCTTTGCGAATTTAACATCAAATGTACATAAAATTTTTTTATCTTAAATTACAGACAGACAGATGAAAAAAATTTTTAACGCCCTTCATGCTACCGCAGAGAAAATTGTGTTAACCCTATCTGATATCCATCTGTATAAACTTCAACTTCATAATTGCCGGGAATAAGACTCCCGTCATCGTTGTAGTAGATACAGGCATCAATATCAACATTTTCATAATTAATCTCCCTTGAAGATGTAAATACCAGGGGCTCATCATCAACCATCATGATATTCGAAGCTGATGATGCCAGTACAAGCTGATCAGGGCGTATTATCCTGATATAAACCTGCCGCATGCCGGGCGTTGCAATGGCATTTCGTTTTAGTGTAAAACAGACCTGAATCTGTTCAACCCTTCCAATCCTGTTGATCTCACGACCTCTCCGGTTTATTGGCAAGGCTTCAAGGTTTTCAACCACCAGCCTTGATCCCAGCTCCACCCGGGCAGAAAGATCCTCTTTCACCTCTCTCTCCTGCCTTAACTGGGTTTCAACCACCATCATCTGCTGCCTGGCTTCAATATTTTCCTGCCGGAGTCTTATATTGGCCTGATTTAGTGAATCTACCTGGACTATATAACTTTTCAGAACATCCCTTAGGGTGCCGAGCTCCCTCCGGTACTGATTTATTGTGGCAGCATTGCTGACCCTGGTCTGGTGGAGCTCTTCAATCAGTTTATCTATCTCTTCCTGACGAGCCTCAAGCTGTGCATTCATGCTGTCATTATCTGTTCTGAGATCGTCATATTCGCGCGACAGATCCTCAAGGTCACGAATAATTTCGAATTTTTCACTTGTCACTTCTGCCAGCTTGACAGCTTCCTGCTTCCTGTCATAAAGTAACCAGCCAAGCACTCCAATAAGAGCTACCAGCACGGATACGAGCCCAATCAATATCCAGGTTAGCCTTTTTGCGGGTATTTTTGATAATGGAGTCTCCTCTCCTGATCCTGCCTTTTCCTTTTCCATAGGTGAACATTTAATTATTAAAATACAGATCTGATTTTATTTCTGAGCCTTGCGGGAATGCTTTTTATATGATAACGCAAGAAGCGCAAACCCGGCAATAACAAACGGAATGCTGAGCCATTGTCCCATATTCAAAACCATACCCGTCTCAAACTCAACCTGAACCTCTTTGATAAATTCTATAAAGAACCTGACGGTAAAAAGCAGGATAAGGAAAATACTGAAAAAATATCCCTCCTTCAGTTTACCATCCTGTTTCCAATAAAGCGAATAAAGCAATGCAAATATTGCGAGGTAAGCCAAACCTTCATATATCTGGGTAGGATGCTTCGGCACAACCTCACCAGCGCCGGCAAAGATAAATCCCCAGGGAAGATCTGTCTGGATACCATAAATCTCCGAATTCATAAGATTGCCCATGCGAATAAAGAATCCCCCCAGGGCCACTACAATTACTATTCTGTCGAGTATCCAAAGATATGGCCGTCTGATGCTTTTGGAATAATAGTAAAGTGCAATAGGTATTCCCAAAGCGGCTCCGTGACTTGCAAGTCCGCCCCTCCAGATCTTGAGAATCTCAATAGGATTGCTAAGGTAATAGTCAGGCTCATAAAACAGGCAATGGCCGAGCCTGGCGCCAACTATGGTACCTACCGCAGTATAAATGGTAAGTTTGTCCAGCAATTCAACCGAGATCCCTTCTTTTTTGAAAATCCTCAAAAAAACAAGGTAGCCGAAAAAAAATGCAGAAGCAAAAAGCAATCCGTACCAGCGTACGGCAAAATTGCCAAGTCTGAACAGTTCAGGATCAACATCCCAGATTATGGAGGTAAGCAACATAATTTTATGAATTTTTGAACGGTAAAATTATAAAAGAATTGTAACAAACAGGCTCTGGTATAGTTTTTATTAATAATTATTTTTAATCCGGTACGTTTAGAATCATCAGGAGGGCCTCTGCCATACACCGGGTCATATTATTTCCCGTTAAAGTTCGTAAGTTTGCATCTGATCAAATATTAACTGAAATTGAATAAACTCCTGTCATATGTTCCTTTTATGATGCTGATCGCCAGCATCATATCACTGCTATTCCCGCGGTGCGCCAATATTGTTCCGCCAACCGGAGGGCCCCGTGATACCATACCTCCTGAGGTGGTGAGCAGCATTCCGGCAAATTTCTCCACAGGTTTTACAGGAACTGAAATACAAATAGAATTTGATGAGTTTATTCAGCTGCGAAATATCAATCAGCAGTTCATAATAACCCCGCCACAGAAAGAAAGGCCGGATTTCAGGGTCAGGGGACGCAATCTGTATATAGACCTTAAAACTGAACCCATCGCCAACACGACATATACACTTAATTTTGGTGATGCAATTGTTGACCTGAATGAATCGAATGCCTTCAGCAACTACGAATTTGTTTTTTCAACCGGCGACAAGATAGATTCGCTGAGTTATTCAGGAATCGTATTGAACGCCTTCGACAACAAGCCTGTGGAGGGGGCAATTGTGATGCTGTATGAAGAGATCAATGATTCGGTGCCTTACCGGAGGATGCCTCTGTATGCGAACCGTACAGGGAAAGACGGGCGTTTTCAGATGAATAACCTCAGGGTTGACACTTTTCTGGTTTTTGCCATTACCGATGCAAACAATAATTATCTATATGACAGACCGGGCGAGGAGGCTATTGCATTTCTGGATGATTATCTTTATCTGACGCCGGATTACCAGCCCCCTCATATGGAACATGATACCTTAATATACGATACCCTTATTAGCGACACCCTGTTAAACGACACTGCACTTATTTTTGATATTCCCTCAAGGGAGCCGGCGCCTTATATCAGGCCCGATGATACCTTGTACATGTTCAAAGAAGAAACCGGAAGGCAGTACCTCATCCGGAATGAGAGGAAAAAGAGGGGGGAACTGCTTTTCGTTTTTAATCGTCCTCTCAGGAAAGAATGGTCAATAGAACCGGTGAACTTTGAACCTCCGGAAAGCTGGAAGCTGGTTGAAAAGAATCCGCGGATGGACAGTATAAGATACTGGATTACCGATGAGGAGACAAGAAAGATCGACAACATGCGCTTTCTGGTTTCTTATTGGGCAACCGGTCCATCCGACTCACTGAAGCAAGTAAGTGACAGTATCAACATGAATTACACGGCTCCTTTAAGATCCCGCAGGCAGGCAGCAGAGGAAGAGGATGAGCCCGTTATGGAAGTCCCCTTTGGTATACGCCCGGGAGGAAACCAGGAACTGAACAAAAACCTCAGGATATCATTCCCGGTTCCGCTCTCGCATCTGGATCTTTCAAAAACAGGGCTGGCTGTAATACAGAGCAATGACATTGTACAACGTGATTTTGATATGATAAGTGATTCCCTCAGGATCAGAAATTATTATCTGTTAACCGACTGGATTCCCGGAAAGGATTACAGGTTCACCTCAGAACCGGGGGCTTTCAAAGATATATTCGGACTTGAATCAGATAGTATTGAGCTTAACTTCAAAACCCGTGAGGAAGATCACTACGGGAGCCTCATCCTTAGCCTGTCAGGCGTGACTGATCATATAATTCTTCAGCTCCTGGATGAAAGGGAAAATTTGCTGAGGGAATATTTTTTTGAACAGGACGATGAATTGATCATCGACTACCTGCAGCCGGATAAATACCGGCTTAAAGTAATCTTCGACACCAATAAAAACAGAAGGTGGGATACAGGGAACTATCTGCAAGGCATACAACCCGAGCGGGTTATGTTTTACAGGGAGGTTATTGCAACCCGGCCCAACTGGGATATAGAAATTAAATGGGACCTGGGACTCTGAGAAATATAATTCTAAGCCGGGGGTACATCACCGTAAGTTCTGAATCCGATCTTTATATTCAGTTCTTTTGGTGTTATACACAATACCGGTGCGGGAGCCTTGCTGATCAACTGCTGTGCATTGCTGCCGATAAGGAAATTGGATAAGGCCAGGCTTTGTTCGGTCATAATTGAAATAAGATCTATCTTCTCCTTTTTTGTATAATCAACTATCAGGTCACTGATATTTTCTCCTCTGTGGTAAGAGGTGACTGCCTCCACATCATTTTCTGCAAGGTGTTCTGCAACCTGGTTTGACCATGATTTGATCCTTGCCATAAGCTCCTGATCACTGCCACTGGATAACCCCATCACATGTACCTGAGAACCAAAATATTTAGCCAGTTTCAGTGTGTAGGGGACTTTTTGCCTTGTATCTCGTGTGTAATCAATTGGCATAAGTATTTTCCTGAATGTTTTCGGTACAACACCGTGTTTTATTGCAATAACAGGACCTTCACTGGCAGTGATGATTTTAAGTGCATTGCTGCCTATGAAAAACTCTTCAAAACCAGAGGCTCCATGGGTAGACGCAACTATTAAGGAGTCATCAAACGACTCTGCCTGCTCAACAACTTCATCATATACCTTACCTTTTTTTATAATGTAGGAGAGCTTAACCCCCCTTGCAAACTTATGCTCATACTGTGTCTGGAGATCCTTGAACCTGGATTTGGCATAACGTTGCTCTTCATCCTTTGAAATCTGGGAAAAATCAGAGGTACTTTTTATGACGTAAACCATTTGAACATTGGCTTTTGTCTTTGAGGAAATCATAATGGCAAGTTCCAAACCATTGATTGATTCATCAGAAAAATCCAGCGGTACAATAATCTGCTTCATGGGTATATTATTTAAAAATAAACTGCTTTTACCGGCAATTTAAGTATTTTTTTTCAAAGGGTAATATTGAAATTACCCTTTTCTTTTTTACATTTACGGTTAAACCAACCATCCTTAAAAATATGATGCAAGAAAACTTCGTTCAGTTTATCCAAGCCAGCATTAAAAACAACTGGGATATAACGGCTTTCTCCGATTACAAAGGAGCCGGCTACAAGTATTCAGATGTTGCCGGCAGGATTGCAAAAATCCACATTGCCTTTGAACAGTGTGGTGTTAAAAAAGGTGACAAAATTGCCCTTCTGGGAAAAAATTCTGCTCACTGGACTATTGTTTACCTCGCCACCATATCATACGGGGCAGTCATAGTTCCTGTTCTACCCGACTTTAAGCCGAATGATGTCCATCACATTATCAATCATTCCGATTCAATTGTTCTTTTTGTGGCTGACAGCATCTTCGAAACATTGAAGGAAAAAGAGATGGCTAATCTTAAGGCTATTTTTTCGGTAGACGATTTTTCCCTGATCTCCGATAAAGGGGATAAGAGCCTCAGGGAAAAAATGGCTGAAATTGATCAGCTTTTCGCAGAAAAATTCCCGGAAGGGATCTCACCGGAAAATTTCAGGCTGGAAAAAGTGCCCAATTCAGAGCTTGCTGTGATAAGTTACACATCCGGAACAACAGGCTTTTCAAAAGGTGTGATGCTGCCACACAACAGTATTGTTTCCAACGTGGTGTATGCCCATAATAACATGCCCCTCCAGCCAGGTGATTCAATCGTTTCCTTCCTCCCGCTTGCACATTCTTACGGATGCGCTTTTGAATTCTTGTTTCCTTTTACCCTGGGATGCCATATCACATTCCTTACAAAAACTCCTTCTCCACAGGTCATACTGGGATCTTTCAAGGAGATCCGGCCAAGGCTGGTGCTTGCAGTTCCACTGATCATTGAAAAAATATACAAGAAACAGCTCCTGCCTACACTTGAAAAACCAACCATGAAATTCCTGCTCAAGATTCCCGGCATAAACAAGCTTATCTACAAAAAGATCAAAAATAAACTTGTTGAGGCTTTTGGCGGTAATTTCCACGAGGTTGTATGCGGGGGGGCTGCTTTGAATAAGGATGTTGAAATTTTCTTTAACAAAATTAAATTCCCTTTCTCAATAGGTTATGGTATGACTGAGTGTGGGCCCCTGATCAGTTATGCCGGCTGGGATAAGACCAGGCTCGGTTCAGCAGGGAAAGTGGTGGATGGAATGGAGGTAAAGATCGATTCTGCCGATCCCTACAATGAAGTCGGGGAGATCATGGTGCGCGGAGAGAATGTAATGCTTGGGTATTACAAGAATGAAAAGGCAACCAAAGATGTGCTGGATAAGGACGGGTGGTTGCATACAGGCGACCTTGGTTTGATAGACAAGGATAATTTCGTCTATATCAAGGGGCGCAGCAAGAGCATGCTGCTCGGTCCCTCAGGCCAGAATATCTACCCGGAGGAGATAGAGGCAAAACTGAACAATATGAATTATATACTCGAATCGGTGGTGATCGAGAATAGCAAAGGCCGGCTTGTTGCCCTCGTCTATCCTGATCATGAAACAGCCAGAGCCGGTGGAATCGAAGATGTGCAGCTGGAAGCCATAATGGAGAATCATCGCAAGAACCTTAACAAGGAACTTCCTGTTTACATGAATCTTGCGAAAATCCGCATTTATCCGGAAGAGTTTGAGAAGACCCCGAAGAAAAGTATAAAACGTTTTCTTTACATGGAAGAGGAATAATTAACAGGCCTGAAATAAAACCAGGAAGTCACTTATTATGGCAAGGTGCAAAATAGCCAGCCCCCCGGTAAAATGTACCGGCCTGATCATTCATCTGGCTGTTAAAGTGTTAATCGATTGTATAAATTAATTTACTATGTCAAACAAAAACCTGTTTCTTGCTTTTGATTTTGGAGCAGAAAGCAGCAGGGCCGTATGCGGGGCAATTGAAAACAAAAAATTAAATCTCAAGGAGATATACAGGTTCAAAACCGGGATGCTCCCGATGGACAACCATTTTTACTGGAACATTTACCGGTTCTATGAAGAGATGCTCAATGCAATAACCCTTTGCACACAGAAAGAAAACCTTCACCCTGTATCGGTTGCCGTCGATTCATGGGGCGTTGATTTCGGGTTCCTGGCCGAAGATGACACCATAGTCAGGATACCCTATGCTTACAGGGATATGCAGGTGACGGAAGCAATGCCGGACTTTCATAAGAAGATCCCGCCTGAAAGGATATATTCGCTCACGGGAATCTCAATGTTGCCTTTTAACAGCCTTTACCACATACATGCCATGAAACTAAGCAAAGATCTGGCACTTAAAACGGGAAAGCGGCTTATGTTTATCCCTGACCTGCTTAATTTCATGCTCTCCGGAGAGAAAAAAACGGAGTTTACTTTTGCAACAACCTCACAGTTATACAATCCTTTTAAGGCGGACTGGGAAGAGGAACTGCTTTCAGCTGTTGGCCTGGATCGCTCATTCATGAATGAGATCATCCTGCCCGGACAGGTAATGGGGCAATTGAAAGATGAAGTCTGCCTGCATACCGGACTGAAGCATGCCAACCTCTCATCCGTCTGCTCCCACGATACCGGTTCGGCAATTGTTGCCGTGCCTGCCGAAGGGACCGACTGGGCATATATAAGTTCAGGAACGTGGTCGCTGATGGGCCTTGAACTCGATTCACCCCTTGTTACCGAGAAAACATTTTTATATAATTTTTCCAATGAAGGTGGTGCAGGTGGAAAATTCAGGTTTTTAAAAAACATAATGGGTCTCTGGTTGCTGCAGCAATGCCAGAAGAAATGGGCAGCATCAGGCAGGGATTATGATTATCCCCGACTTATAGGCGAGGCCGTAAAGGCTAAACCCTTTAAAGCCTTTATTGACCCTGATTTTAAAAAGTTTTTCAACCCACCCGATATGCCGGCTGAAATTGATGACTTTTGCAGGCTCAGTTCCCAGGAAGAACCCTCTTCAGAGGGTGAATATGTAAGGGTAATTCTGGAAAGCCTTGCCCTGAAATACAGGTATATACTTGATCAGCTTTCGGAGGTAAGCAGTAAACAAATAAATGCCATTCATATTATTGGAGGCGGAACACAAAACAGACTGTTATGCCAGTTTACAGCCAATGCCACAGGGAAAAAAGTAATTGCCGGACCGGCAGAAGGGACCGCGGCCGGCAATATCCTGATGCAGTCCATGGCTAACGGACAAACAGGATCGTTCGAAGAGATCCGCGAAATAGTAAAAAACTCTTTTGATCTTGAATACTATAATCCTGAGGATACTCAAAAATGGGAAATGGCATACAAAAACTTTCTCAATGTGTTAATATAAAGTCATAATAAAGCCTGAATTAAGAACATAAAAATCTGCATTTAGAATTGACTAAGCCAATTTTTTTTCAATAGTCCGGGTTGGGGACCGGCATTTGTGCATTTACCTCTCTTCTCCACCCTGCGAGCTCTTCAGATAACTTTTTGGCAACCTCTTTTTCAGTTTGGGCCAGGTCCACTGATTCTCCAATGTCATTTTCAAGGTCATAGAGCTCGAAAGCCGTTTCACCGGCATCCAGGATACTTTTTTCATACCACTCAATAAGCTTCCATCTCCCGCTTCTTATGGCTCCTCCGGGAAGCATACCGGATTGATTGTGATAATGGGGATAATGCCAGTAATGATTCCTTTCAGGCAGTGGCTCCCCTGTTCTGATATGAGAAAGGAAGCTGATTCCGTCAACACCGGGTGCCGGTCCGGTTTTGAGCAGTTCACAGAAAGTGGGCATAAAATCGTAAGAAGAGACAACTTGATTGCTGACCCATCCCCTGTCAACAACACCCGGCCACCTGATAACCAGAGGCACACGTATGCCTCCTTCATACAACCAGCCTTTACCTTTGCGCAATGGTGTTTGTTTTGCTATTCTCATCTGTTCACCTTCCGGGTAATAGTCCATGTAATAGACAACATTATTTTCCGCCAGTCCCCCGTTATCCGAATAAAACACAACAATCGTATTTTCAGAAAGCCTCAGTTCATCCAGAACATCAAGTACCTTCCCGACATTCCTGTCCATTCTTGAAAGCATTGCAGCAATAATCGGATTGTTTTCCGGTTTTTCACTTCCTGGCCTGTTCCTCCACATGGCTATTGAATCGGCTCTTTCAATAAGTGGATCATGAATTGCGCTGAAGCTCAAAAAAAGGAAGAAGGGGTTGCCGGCATTTTCCCTGATAAACTCCACAGATGTATCACCAATCATATCTGACCAGTGAGGATCCAGTTCAGGATTGGACTGTCTGTCGGGTTTATCAATTACAAAATGGTGGGAGAAACCCTGTTTGTCAGGATAGAACGGCAGACTTTCGGGTCCGAACTTCACCGGACTGAGGTGCCATTTACCGAACATTGCACAGATGTATCCATGATCACTGAACAGATTCCCGAGGGTTATCTCCTCAAGGGGAAGATACTGTTGCATTTCGGGTTGTTTCAATGGGTAAATGTCACGCCTGTTCCCCGGAATAAAGTCCGTTAAGTTAAGACGTGCGGGATTTTTTCCCGTCATCACTGATGCCCGCGTGGGAGAACAAATTGCTGCTGCGGTATAGGCATCAGTGAAGCGGACACCTTCGGCAGCAAGCCGGTCGATATTAGGTGTGTGATAGTATTCACCGCGATAGGCGCCTGTCTGCGCCCACCCAAGGTCATCGGCAAGAATGAAAATAACATTAGGCTTCTGATCTTTTTCATGGCTGCATGCACCGGCGATCACTGCTGAAACACCAATGGCCAGTAACGGTAATTTGATTTTAGTGTTCATGAGGGATAAGTCTTCATTTGATTAAATCCGATTGATTTTATATAAAACAAGTTTAATTATTTTTTAATCCAGAATCAAATATTTATTCAAGTCAGGGTGAATGCGACTGTGATTATGAAAGAACTATGATGATTTTTTGTTTTTTGTGATGGAAAATTTATGTAAATTTCTTCAGTGAAAAAACCAAAATCTAGTTTTAAAGTAGTAACAAAATTTTGACTTACAGGATGAATCGATTCGCTTCATCAAAAAAATTTTTTAATTCATCCAATGTAAAATTTACTAAAAATTAAAAAATGGAAAATAAAAAAATGACCAACAGGACCGGTAAACAAACTACCAGAACAAAAGGTACCGGCTTGTCTGACTGGAATGACTTCGGGATACCTGGTGGCGGCTGTCCCCTCATAGGCAGGCGGCAATTTCTAACGCGTCTTGGCTTTGCCAGCGGCGCTGTTCTGACTCTTAACAGTTGCCTTCTAAACCCGGGCACTCGTGAGGTAATGAGGCCACCGAAGCTGCCGGGTGATGACAAAGAAAAACCACGCATCATGGTTGGCTTTGCCCGTCCGGACATTGAGCGCTTTTATGTTGCGCCCGGGGCGGGCTATCCCCTTGCCGAAAATCAGCAGCTTTACACGGGTATTCTAAAGAAGGCAGCCGAAGAACTCGGCATTATACTGGATATCGAACATGCGCCCCTAAAGGATATCGAAGTTGTCAACTCTTTCCTTGAGCATAAAGCCGATAACGCGCACGGTGCCTTGCTTGTCCATATGGGAACAAGAGATCACTCCGCGATCAGGCACTTTCTCGATTCGCGACCCGGGAATATGCCTGTTATCGTTTACGGTCCTCAGGGAACAAGGGCGTGGCTTATCAGGAACACACACAATTGTTTCGTCGGCGTCACTGAGAACCCGGAGTGGCTTGCAACCGCTCTACGCACCTTGAAAGCCCAATGGCAGATGGCAAACACCCGTTTGGCCGTCTTCAGTGGAGAGGAGGAGTGGGAGGAACGTTTAGAGCCACTTGGAGCTGTGGTACACCACATGCCTATAAAATTGCTAAGGGATGCCATGCTTGCCGCGGGAGGCTCGGGGGAGGCCAGGGAAATTGCCGAGCTATGCATGAAAAACGCTAAAGCCATCGTTGAGCCTACTAAAACGGACATTCTCAACGCGGCTCGAAATTATGTCGCCAACCGCCGCCTCATGGAGGAAACGGGAGTCCACGCCGTGACAACGGATTGCCTGGGCCTCGTGCGGGAAGGTGATGGCTCATTAGTGCAGTGTCTCGCCTACTGCATGTTGCTCGACCAGGGGACCTGCGGTGGGTGCGAGGCAGACGTTTTCCCGGCCCTTACCTGCCTGCTGAGCAGTTATCTTCTGGGCCGGCCGGGGTTCATGTCAAATGCATCTCTTCACACGGTCACGAACGAGTACGTCGGGTTTCATTGCCAGGTACCCACCCGCATGGACGGTTTCAACGAACCCCCTCACATCTATAAAGTCAGGCCTCATCACGAGACGGGGCAGGGCGTAACCCTTCAGATTGATTTCAGGAAGAATCAACCTGCCACGCTTTGGCGGTTCCTTTCACAGGAGACCCTGGGAGTTGACACGGGGATTATCCGACGTAGCGTGCGCCCCGATCACCATGAAGACGGCATCGGGGGATGCGCTAATGGGTATGCCATGGCAGTGGATGGTGTGGATGACATCAGGAATGTCAATATACGAAGTCACCCGGTTATGACATACGGTAACCATCGTGACGCTATAAGGGCATGGTGTCAGGTAGCGGGTATGGGAACAAGCGGGCTCCTATAACAAGGCAAGGGTTTTATCAATGCAATGCAGTTCCGGGGTTTTATTAAAAATTGCCTGCATTATCAGGCCGGTCTTCACTTGATATTCCCAGTAAAGGAAATCATGTTGCTGTTGTTTTTCATTCATCCCGAGCAACGTGGGGAGGATTGAGATCCCATCGATATTTTCGGGTGAAGGCACCCCGAGAATATCTGCAACGGTCGGCAGAAAATCCCAGAATGCCCAGATATGGTCACTTACCCGTCCCGGCTCAATATGACTGTGCCAGCGGGCAATTGATGGTACATGGAAGGCTCCGTTATATATTCCCCCTTTCATCCCCCTGGTGGGTGAGCTGTTACTGAAGAATTCACCTGCCGTTACACCACCTGGTCCGGAAGGCCCGTCAATATTTCCGTTATCAGAAGTAAAGAATATCAGAGTGTTATCATCAATTTCAAGCTCAACAAGAAGATCCAGTAACTTCCCGACCTCGTCGTCAATCCTCGTGATCATGGCTGCCCATACCCTGTATGGCAACGGCCAATCCTTATGAGTGTAAATGCCAAGTTCTGGTACGACGAAAGCGCTATGCGGAGGAGTATAGGGGAGGTAGAGAAAAAAGGGATTGTCTTTGTTGTTTCGGATAAATTCCAGTGACTTTTCACAATATACATCAAAAGCATATTTTGCTTTTGACGGTTCATCGATACCCAGGGGATGGCAAATGCCGTTTTCGTCGTATGGATGATCGCCGCGATAAAGATCACTGCTGGTATGATGTATCCCGTTTTCGGGGAAATTAACCCTGGTTTCATTATAATAGAGGAATTCGGGATAATGATTATGCGCATGCCGCTGGTTCAGGTAGCCGAAAAACTCATCAAACCCGGTTCTTCGCGGTATTCCGTACTGATCATGCAGTCCGAGTCCCCATTTCCCGAACATCCCGGTCCTGTAGCCCGCATCCTGTCCCGGCTGAAAAAAGAAGGCAACCCGAGAAAACATTTACTGCCAGTGCTGACTTGTTCATATTTTTCGGTTTACGATCTGTATAATATTATTTACTCATTTTATCGGCTCCCTGCGGAAAATATTGAATGATCCGAAATAACCATATATGGCAATAAGAATAAAACAGGTCATGGGAACCAGAAAGGCCAGTTTTATGCTTCCCGTAAGGTCAGACACCTGACCCTGCACTGCAGTGAGAACAGCTCCTCCCAGAATTGCCATTATGAGGCCGCTTGCCCCTATCTTCCTGTCATCCCCCAGTCCCCGAACCGAAATCCCGTATATGGTAGGGAACATCAATGACATACAGGCCGATATCGCAACCAGTGATATGACAGCAGGATAACCGCTCAGAGTGATAACCCCGAGCGTACAGATTATGGCAAATGCCGCAGATGTGCTCAGCAGCTGCCGGGGACTGAAATACTTCATCAGGCCGGTGAAGACAAACCGCAAAACCGTAAAGACAATCAGGGCTGCTATGTAATATGTTGAAGATTGTTCCTCATTGGTGCCAAGTTCCTGCATTACATACCTGATAGTGAAAGACCACACTCCTATCTGTGCCCCGACATAGAAGAATTGCGCAACTACACCGCTTGTATACCTTGAGTTTTTTAACAGTCTTCGCAGACTGGCCCTGACATCGACTGTTGCATCTGTATCTGAAGCCCTGGGCATTTTGGTGAAAGCAATTATAAGCCATAAAAGAAATAAAAACAGGGCAACTCCAACGTAAGGCCCCATCATGGCAGTAAGCTCCTGGGAGCGGATAAGGGTCAGCTCCTCATGGCTCATCACAGCCCGCTCGGCTGCATCGGCGTGATTAAGGTGTGAGAGAATAAAAAATTTACTGATCACAA
>SLOS01000253.1 GCA_007132365.1 Bacteroidales bacterium
GTTGAATTATCCTGGTGAAGAATAACGTGAAGGCCGTTGTCCAGCCTGTATTCTGTAAATTCAATTTCTACGGCTTGTCCGTAAAGCAGGGCGAACCCTGCAAGCCAGAGAAGTTTTGCAATTATAAGTCGTCTCATGTTTTCTGGATTTTTATCTTCAGTTAAATAATTATTGTGGTTGCTGTATTGATTTGAATTACCGGGGATATTTGAATTACCGGGTATATTTGAATTGCCGGGTAAAATAAAATTAGCAAAAATTAGCTATACAGGGTTAAAAAAATATTAAATAATTTAAAGTTTTTTCAGGTCGTGAACTCAACGGCCTGAACAAGAGAGCTTAATTAGATCAGGGTTTATTCAAATAAGCTGACCTCACGCTGCAATCAAAGCCTGATAATCAATAATTCTTATCCGGATATAGCTCTTCCCACCATTGCGGCTGCTCCTTGAGCCATTTGTCAAACCATGCAAGCTTGGTATTGCTCCATGCAATACGCTTGCTGTATGTCAGGATATGATGGTCTTCCCCTTCAACCTTGACCAGTTCGACAGGTCTCCCGAGAAGCCTGAGGGCCACATAGAGCTGTATGCTTTCACCGGGAGGCACATTGGTGTCTGAATCGCCATGAAGCAGAAGCAGGGGGGTGGTGATTCTGTCGGCCGAGAAGAGCGGACTCTGATCGACATAGAGCTCCCTGTTGTTCCAGGGATAGCTTCCGGCGCTGGCTACTGCACTGTAGCCGTAACCCCAGTAGCCTTCTCCCCAGTAGCTTGATATGGAACTTATTCCGGCGTGGGAGATAGCTGCTGCAAACATATCTGTTTCTGTCATCAGCAGCATGGTCATGAATCCTCCGTATGAAGCTCCCATGCAGCCCACACGCTCCGGATCTATGAAGGGATGGTCATCCAGGAACAGGCGGGTGCCCTTAATGATCTCATTTGCCACTGTAATACCCCAGTTGTTGACATGCATGGCAGAGAACTCCTGTCCGAAACCGGTTGCTCCGGAGGGCTGAAGCACATATACAACATAGCCGTTGGCTGCATACAGGTTGAATGGATATCGGCCACCGAAACTCCTGGAGACAGGATTCGTTCCTCCGTAATAATAGACGATAAGCGGATATTTTTTTGATCTGTCAAAGCCTGGGGGGAGGTATACCCTTCCGGGGATCCTTACTCCTTCATCGTTTTTGAAATCCCATTCAAGGTTATCTCCGAAAACAACGTTCCGGAAATTCTCTTTATCCGGATTTTCCAGTTCCCTGTACCTGCCGTTTTTCAGGTTCAGCAGGGATACTTTAGGGGGAGATGACATTCCCGACCCGGAAAAAACGGCAACCGGCTCGTTATCAGAAAGCCTTATCCAGTTGAGCACATCTTCCCCGGTATCCATTTTGGTGAACCTGCGGTTCCGGGCACTGAACCTGAAAAGGTGAACATAATCTTCGTCCCCTGCCACAATGTATATGTTATTGTCTGCTTTACTCCACAAAGCCTGTGAGACGGACGGGTCAAAATCCCTGGTAATTGGATCCACACTGCCGTTTTCCAGGTCATAAATAAATGCCTGTGTATCGTAATTGTTGGCTATCATTCCATCGGGGATATTTTCACCTGCACCATTGAAAGCTGATGGCCCGCCTGTGAAAAGGATCTGCTTTCCATCAGGCGAAAACCGTCCGTATACACCCCAGCGCTTATCTTTTAAAAGGGTATCAACCTTTTTGCTTTCAAGGTCCATCAGGAACAGGTCCTGTTTGGAATAGGGCCTTTCCAGGTAGTCGGGCCTGCTCTGGCTGAAAAGTATCGTCCTGCTGTCGGGGCTTATGTCATGGAGGGATGTTGTAAGAAATCCATGGGTAAGCCTCTCCCGTAGCCCGGAATTGACATCAACCCTGTAAAGAAAATTCCTTGTCCTGTAACCGGGCAGCCTGTCCTGCATACCCAGTATTCTGTTCATTGACCCCTGGTCATCCGGAACCTCTTCACGCAGGGAGTAGACCAGGAAACCGCCGTCGGGCGACCAGGAGTATGAGCCAAGATCCTCAATATCCTCAAGCACGGCATGATATACTCCATTATCGAGATCATGCATCCATATGGTTGCCTTGCCGTCGCGGCTGGTCCTGTATGAGATAACATTCCCTTTTGGTCCCCACGAAAGGGCAGATACGGAGGCATGCCTGAATGAATGGATCAGTTTTCCGTCGCTTACCCTTTTGATCTCTGTCCAGTTCTCAGACTTGTCCGCCGGGGGAAGGGTGCGGCTGAAACTCACTGCATATAGTTTCCCGTCGGGCGAAAGGGTGGTTGATCCTGCTTTGATGCCATCGAGCAGATGATTTATGTTTTTACCCTGTCCGGGGTGAAGCTCAATATTTGTATCGCCGGTTTCTGACCAGGATGGCAGATTTACCGATGCCCTGACTTTCCAATCGCTTTCCTCGCCGCTCTCATGGAAGGCCCTGATAATCAGAAGATGCTTTCCGCCTGTGAGCTCAACATCACCTGTCCATTTACCCGTTTTCTCATCTGCCTGTTGATTGCTGCTTTTTGAGCCCAGGCTGCTGCCGTTAAAAAATACTTCAAATCTCTGCCTGCTTTGAATTTCAAGCTCTGCCTTCATCCAGCGGCCAGCCGAAATATAGGCCGCCAAAAATGAAGTTGCATTAGTGCTGCCATCACTCTTTTGAAGGCTGACATATCCCGAATCATTCGTCTCTGCGATCTGCCACCGTTTCACAAATTGTTGTTCGCGGAGAAAAACCTTGCCCTCTTCAGGATAATGCCCGGATATGTCAATTGGCCTGAGCCCGAACAGATCCTGCGCGGTAAAGGGGTCCCCCTTAATATTTTCTGTTTCTGAAAAAGCCGGCATACGGAGGTCCGGTCCTGAAACCACAAGCCAGTTTTCCACCGGGATACTGCCTGCAAACATGTTGACCGAAATTATTAAAGCTGTCGCGGAAATAAATAGTTTTTGCATAATGATTAATCTGTTATCATGTTTTATATATGTCATAGTGTTTGGATCAGTTATAATGTAGTTCACAAAAATAGTAAACGGTTATCTGACGTTAATTAATCCCACGAAATTAATAATTTTTGCTAATTTGGCCCCCGGCAACGTGTAAATAGATAATTCAGGAGACCGGAGATGTTGTATAACATTTGATAAAATTGTCTTACCGGACTTTTAAATTAAGGTTTTATGAGAGCGGTTATTCAGCGTGTCAAATATGCCAGTGTTAAAATTGGCGGAGATATAAAGGCGTCTATTGGAGCAGGTTTACTGGTTTTACTTGGAATAGAACATGAAGATACTGCCGGAGATGCCGAATGGTTGAGCAAAAAGATTGCCCGTCTCAGGATATTTGACGATGATCAGGGAGTTATGAACCTCGATATCCGGCAAGCCGGTGGTGAGATAATGGTTGTAAGCCAGTTTACACTGCACGCAAAAACAAAAAAAGGTAACCGGCCCTCCTACATCCAGGCCGCCACGCCCGAAAAGGCCATCCCTCTTTATAATATTTTCAATGAAAGGACAGGCCGCGAAGCAGAAACTGAAATCAAAACCGGCGACTTTGGCGCTGAGATGGATGTGGAACTTCTGAATGACGGGCCTGTTACCATTATAATTGACACAAAGAACAGGGAATAAGCAGCTCCTGATAATTTTATCGTATAACTGTGGTTACAGTTTCCAGGGATATCCCTTTAAAAAGCTGCCCGGTCAATCTATTTAACGTTTCCGGGAATATCCTGTCAAAATGCTAACTTTGCATTCTTTATACAATGTATGACTTTAACAGGAAATAAGTCAGATCATGAAAAAGCTTCAATACTCCTGGTTGCCGTAATATCGGCATTTCTTACACCGTTTATGGGCTCTGCTATAAACCTGGCGCTGCCTTCGATCGGAGCGGACTTTGATGCTGACACAATCTTACTTGGCTGGATAGCAACTGCATATCTGCTTTCAAGTGCAGTATTTCTTGTACCTTTTGGACGGCTGGCAGACATCTATGGGAGAAAGAGAGTCTTTTTGTCCGGAATGATAATTTTTACCGTTTCGTCGCTACTTTCAACACTTGCGCCCGGCATATATTCGCTTTTGGCTTTCCGTGTTTTCCAGGGTATGGGCAGTTCCATGATCTTTGCCACCGGCCTTGCCATCGTCTCTTCAGTATTCCCCCCCAAAGAGAGGGGCAAGGCGTTCGGGCTTACTATAGCTTCAGTTTATACAGGCTTGTCATTCGGGCCATTTGCGGGAGGACTGCTGACTGAGTATCTGGGCTGGCGCAGCATTTTTTTGTTTACTGTA
>SLOS01000335.1 GCA_007132365.1 Bacteroidales bacterium
AATAATCCGGTAGAGGACCTTTCCCATCTGGTATATGTCAGAGGCAGGTGTTGTAGCCTTGCCGTCAAGTTGCTCAGGCGATGCGTAACGTATCGTTCCTGAAAACCCGTTATCCTGAGAAGTGCTTATCCCTTTATTATCAGTTATGGAAGATATCCCGAAGTCCAGGAGCTTTATCGTGCCATCTTCGGCGACAAGGATGTTTCCCGGTTTAATATCACGGTGCACAATATTATTATCATGCGCATGGCCTATCGCATCACATATCTGCATAAAAAGCAGTAACCTTTTAAAAAGCTCAAGTTGATTAATCTCACAATAGCGGTCCACCGGCAGCCCTTTAATGTATTCCATAACTATATAGGGAAAACCGTCGTCTGTAACTCCTGCGTCATAAAAGCGGGCTATGTTGGGGTGATTGATACATGCAAGAATATGTTTCTCAATTTTGAAATTTTTGCGGAGCCGTCCTGAAGGGCAGGAAAGCCTCATTATTTTCACGGCTACAAACCGGTTAAAATGGCCATCTGCACTCTCTGCCAGGTAGACTCCGGACATGCCGCCCCGGTTGATTGCTTCTAATATGCGAAATTTACCGATAAGGTCACCCTCCTTTGGAAAATATTGTGTGTGTTGTTCTGAAAGGTCGTTCTCAATATTTTTTCTGAGAGAATCAAAGTAAATCAGGGCTTGTTTATTGCTAATGAGAAGCTTTCTCACTTCACCCAGAATTAAGGAACTGGTTTCACCGCTCCCGGAGAGGATCTCATCCCATTTTTCCTGTGGATGGTCCTGGCAAATTTCAAAAAGAATTGATATCCTGTCCCAGTATGCATCAGGCAATCTCATAACTATGCATTATTCCGGTTTTAACTGGTTGTACAGCCAGGTTCTTGCAACATTCCATGATCTTTTAACCGTTGCGGGACTGATATCCAGGGCCACGGCTGTCTCTTCGACGGACATGCCGCCAAAAAACCTGCACTCAACTATCCTTGCCTGGCGGTCATTTTCATTTTCAAGCTTTTTAAGCGCGTCATTGACAAGAAGCAGCTCTTCTGAAGTCTGGTCACTCAAATGAACATGATTTTTTACTTCATCAAGCGACAGAGGCTTGTCATTACCTCCGCGGCTGAGGGTCCTCTTTTTAAGAGATGCGTTTACAAGGATCTGGCGCATGGCCCTCGCTGCAACAAAATAGAAATGGGACCTGTTTTTAAAATTTACTGATCCTGAACGAAGAATTTTAAGATATGTCTCATGAACTACAGCTGTGGTATTAAGGGTTTCCAAATCGAAGAACCGGAATCTGAGGTTGTGCGCATTTTTCCTGAGCTCGCGGTATACTAATGGCAATAACCTGTTAAAAGCTTTTTTATCCCCTTTGCTGAACTCTTCAAGAAAATAGGTGATCTCTTTCTCTGAAACTTTAGTATTCTCAATCATTTTAGCAACTGGTATTTATTAAAATCGCATTTAAACCATAATGTGATACAAATAAAGCTTTGAATTGTTGTGGTTGATGGACGGAATTTTGATGAGGTGCCTTTTACCGGTGATGAACTGAACATTGCCGGTTAAATTTTTGTTTACATATAAAAAGTTGATGAAAATGTCAATACTGTTACTTTATTTGGTTTTACCCTTTCTGAGTTCCGGGGAGTGGCAGAAAATTAATAAATTTGATAATATGCAAGCTGCTGAACAATCATACGAAAAAAGCCACAGGAAAAATTCTGACACACACAAGGATGATAATACATCGCTCGTTCCATCTGACAATAAAAATAAAAAATTACCAGATGAAACTATTATCCTGGGTGCAGGGTGTTTCTGGTGCGTGGAAGCTATATTTGAAAGGCTTGAGGGTGTTAAAAATGTCACGTCCGGGTACTCCGGTGGAAATATAACTGATCCCACTTACAGGGAGGTTGTATCCGGACTTACGGGACATGCTGAAGTTATAAAAGTGACTTATGATCCTGGTATAATTAAGTTTGCCAAATTGCTTGAGATATTTTTCATGGTTCATGATCCCACGACGCTGAATCGTCAGGGAGCCGATGTAGGAACCCAATACCGTTCCGCCATCTTCTACCTTACGGAAGAACAAAAAAGGGTCGCTCATGAGGTAAAATCTCTTTTGGAAAAGGAGAATATATGGCCAGATCCGATTGTAACTGAAATCACTGAATTTAGCGGTTTTTACAAGGCGGAGGATTATCACCAGGAATATTACCGTAATAATCCCAACCAGGGATATTGCCGTATGGTTATAGCTCCCAAGCTTGAAAAGTTTGAAAAACTTTTCCGTGATTACATCAGGGAAGACCAATAATCCTGATAGAAGGCTGTTTTAACAGTTTATTTACCTTCAAGGTATTCCATAATTGAAATTGCTGCCCTTCTTCCTGACATTATTGCAGTAACAACAAGACTTGCACCGCTTATACTGTCTCCGGCTGCAAAGACCTTTTCCTTGCTTGTCTGGTGGTTTTTATCTACTCTGACATTACCCCTCACCGTATATTCAAGGCCGAGAGAATCCAACAGCCCTTCCTGAACAGGATGAACAAACCCCATTGACAGAAGTACCAGTTCGGTATCGATCATTTTGGTGGTTTCCGGAATCTCATTCATATGCATTTTTCCGTCATCACCCCTGATCCATTCCAATTCAGCTATTTCGGTTTTTGTCACATTCCCGTTTTCGCCGGTGAACTTCCTGGTGGAAATGTTCCATAACCTGGAGCAACCTTCTTCATGCGATGATGTGGTCTTTTTTATATTTGCCCAGTACGGCCACGGGTTATCAAAACTTCTTTTCAGCGGTGGCCGGGGAAGGATCTCTATTTGTGTGACTGATTTTGCACCCTGTCTGTTTGCAGTTCCTACACAGTCTGATCCAGTATCTCCTCCTCCTATAACCAGTACATCTTTATTTTTAGCATTTATAAGGTCTTTTCCGCCTGAAAGCTTCCCACTAACGGCTTTATTTTGCTGTGTAAGGTATTCCATGGCAAAATGGATTCCTTTCAATTCTCTTCCCTCCACATTAATATCCCTGGGTTTCATGGCTCCAACCGTAATGCAGACAGCATCAAATGAACCCAATAACTCTTCACCTGAGATATCCGTCCCGACCAGGGTATTGGTCCTGAACAAAAGTCCCTCTTCCATTAGAATATTCAGTCTTCTGTCCACTATATTCTTTGCCAGTTTGAAATCAGGAATCCCGTACCTCAGCAAACCGCCGGGAGCATCATCTTTTTCAAAGACGGTAACAAGGTGCCCGGCCTTATTGAGCAGATCGGCGCAAGCCAGCCCTGCGGGACCCGAACCAATAACTGCAATCTTTTTACCGCTCCGTTTTTTTGGGGGATCTGGTTTAATATAGCCTTTCTCAAATCCTTTTTCGGAGGCTGCAGCTTCGTTTTCCCTTATGGTCACAGGTTCTTCATGCAAGGCAAGAACACATGCTGTCTCGCATGGGGCAGGGCATATCCTTCCTGTAAATTCAGGGAAGTTATTGGTAACGTGCAACAGATCTATAGCCCTCTTCCAATCCCCCCTGTATATAGCATCCTGCCATTCAGGCATATTATTCATAACCGGGCATCCCCACTGACAAAACGGAATGCCACAATCCATGCACCTTGAGGCCTGCTGCCTTCTGTCCTCTTCATTCAGTGTTTGTTCGACCTCAGAATAATCATTGAGGCGATCATGCAAAGGACGGTTTCCACTTTCTTTTCGCGATATTTTAATAAATCCTCTTGGATCTCCCATAATAATTGATAATTAGTCGTGAGTAATCACGGATTGATCATTGTTTACCTGATTGTTCATTACTATCTGTAAATAACAGATTAATACTGATGCTGCGGTTTATCTTCAGTGAGCTCTAATTTTTCCCGGATATTCTCAAGCTTGATCTCCTGAAGGACCTTTTTATATTCAAAAGGAATTACCTTTACAAACCTTTTAATATGTTCATCCCAGTTTACCAGTATCTTTTCAGCCAATCTGCTGTTTGTATAGAGCATATGTTTTCCCAGTATATGCTGCAATTCGGTTATATCTCCCATATCTTCAAGCGGCTCCAGCTCCACCAGTCCCCGATTACAGAAATAATCAAAGTTTCCGTTCACATCCATAACATAGGCCACTCCTCCGCTCATGCCCGCAGCAAAATTCCTGCCGGTAGTGCCCAGTATCACAACCCTTCCTCCTGTCATATACTCACATCCGTGATCGCCGACACCTTCAACCACAGCAATTGCACCACTGTTTCTTACCGCAAATCTTTCTCCTGCCATACCCCTGACATATAATTCCCCCCTGGTGGCTCCGTATAATATGGTATTTCCGATGATAATGTTTTCTTCCGGTCTGAATGTTGATCCTTCGGGTGGCGTAACAACAATTTTTCCGCCTGAGAGACCCTTGCCCAGATAATCATTGGCATCACCCTCCAGCGTAAAGCTTACCCCTGTTACCAGAAAAGCCCCGAAACTCTGTCCGGCTGAACCATAAAATCTTGCATTTACTGTATCTTTCTGCAACTCTGATGAGCCAAATTTTCTTGTGATCTCTCCCGAAAGCATTGCTCCAACTGCACGGTCAGTATTTTTTATCTGCTTTGATATCCAGACTTTTTCACCATTATTCAGTGCACGGGCCGAAAGGTCAATCAGTTCGGTGTCCATAATATTGCCCAGCTTATGGTCCTGAGGCTGCTGATAAAATAAGTGGTATAATTTTGCTTCCGGCGGAAAGAAGATCATATTTGAAACATCAACATGTTTTGCCTTCCAGTGTTGTATCCCGTCTCTTTGTTCCAAAAGATCAGTTCTCCCAACTATCTCTTCAAACTTTCTGAAACCGAGTTCTGCAAGCAGTTCACGCACATCCTGAGCAATAAAACGGAAATAGTTCTCAACATAATCGGCCTTACCCAGAAAACGCTTCCTCAGGTTTTCATCCTGTGTAGCAACACCGACCGGACAGGTGTTAAGGTGGCATTTTCTCATCATGACACAGCCCAGTACTATAAGGGCAGAAGTTGAGAAGCCAAATTCCTCCGCTCCCAGCATACCCATAAGCAGAACATCAAGACCAGTTTTAAGCTGCCCGTCTGTCTGCAATTTAACCCTTCCCCTTAGATTGTTAATGACCAGTGTCTGGTGAGCTTCTGAAATACCAAGTTCTATAGGCATACCTGCATGTTTAATTGAGCTGGTAGGACTTGCGCCTGTACCACCTTCATTTCCGCTGATGGTTATCAGATCAGCTTTAGCTTTGGCCACTCCGGCAGCAATGGTTCCAACTCCATATTCAGAGACAAGTTTGACAGAAATATTTGCCTTTGGGTTAACGCACTTCAGATCGAATATAAGTTGTGCCAGATCTTCTATAGAATAAATATCATGATGTGGGGGAGGAGATATCAGGGTAATTCCGGGTGTTGAATTCCTCAGTTTGCCTATCACATCGTTAACTTTAAACCCGGGTAACTGACCGCCCTCTCCGGGTTTGGCACCTTGTGAAATCTTGATCTGAATCTCATCCGCATTTACAAGGTAGCCGGTAGTTACTCCAAATCTTCCTGATGCGATTTGCTTGATGGCGCTCCTTTTATTTATTTCACCCGGACCGGGTCTGTATCTTTCCGGATCCTCGCCACCTTCACCGGTGTTGCTTCTTCCGCCGATCCTGTTCATTGCAATTGCCAGAGCTTCGTGTGCCTCTTTGCTTATTGAACCGAATGACATTGCACCTGTTACAAATCTTTTCAGGATATCACCGGCAGGCTCAACTTCATCTATATGAATGGGATTTTGACTGTACTTAAGGAATCCCCTTAAAAATGCCGGCCGCTGGTTTTCCTGATTTACAAGAGCAGCGAACTCCTGGTATTTTTTATAATTATTGGTTTTAGCCGCCCACTGAAGCAATCCGACCGTATTAGGGTTCCATGCATGATGTTCACCATTCACCCGGTATGAATAGAATCCATCTGTGGCGGGCATGAACTCCCCACTTGTGTCATCCTGACTGAAAGCCTGCCTGTGAGAAATTGCAGCTTCCTCTGCTATTTCTGCCAATCCTATTCCACCTGCACGTGAAGCAGTACCGTTAAAATATTTGTCCACTACATATTCTGAAATACCCAGAGATTCGAATATCTGTGCACCGTGATAACTCCTGAGTGTGGAAATTCCCATTTTCGAAAGTACCTTCAAAATCCCGTTGTCCAAAGCCTTGATGTAATTTTCCCTTGCCTTTTTGTATTCCATAGGAATATCACCATTTCTGCAGCTCTCATTAATTGTGGCAAAAGCGAGGTAGGGATTTATTACACTGGCTCCATAGCCCAGAAGCAGTGCAAAATGCATTACTTCCCTTGGCTCTGCTGTCTCCATTATCAGTCCGCTCTGCATCCTCTTTTTTGCCTTGATGAGGTGATGGTGGACCGTTGATACAGCCAGTAGGGACGGTATGGGAGCTTTGTTGCTGTCAATATCCCTGTCCGATAATATTATAAAATTGACCTGATCGTCCACTGCTTTTTCAGCAGATTCGCAAAGGTTGTCCAGCGCTTTTTCCAGAGCAGTCTGACCACCGGCAGGATCAAATACAATGGGTAATGTTATATGTGAAAAATCGGAATTATTCAGATCCTTAAGCTTCTGGAGGTCGGTGTTGGTAACAATGGGGCTTTTGAACTTAATAAGCCTGCAAATTGCAGGAGACTCTTCCAGGAGGTTTTTATTCAGCGAACCGATATAATTGGTAAGAGACATTACAAGTCCCTCCCTGATCGGATCAATTGCCGGATTTGTAACCTGCGCAAATTGCTGTTTGAAGTAATTGAATAACCGCTGCGGCTTATCAGACAGGACAGCAGGCGGAGTATCATTACCCATTGAGCCTGTCGGTTCCTTTGCCTCCAGGCACATTGGCCTGATTATCACTTCAAGATCCTCCTTACTGTAGCCAAAAGTCTTAAACCATACAGGATATTTTTCACCCATACGGGAGGATACCCTTTCCTTTACCTCAATGCTTTCAAGTTCCAGTCTATTCTCTCTTAACCAGTTGCCATACGGGTTCATTTTTGATAGCTGTGATTTTAGCTCCTCATCAGAAATAATAACACCAAGCTTGGTATCTACCAACAGGATCTTGCCGGGCCTTAATCTGCCTTTTTCCTTTATCTGTCCGGAAGGGAAACTCTGTACACCCGTTTCACTGCCCATCACAATAAGATCATCTTCTGTGATCAGATACCGCGAAGGTCTTAGTCCGTTACGGTCGAGAGTGCCACCAACATACCGGCCGTCAGAGAACAGCAGGGATGCCGGTCCGTCCCACGGTTCCATTATGGTTGAATGATACTCGTAAAAGTCTTTCAGGCTCCCGGGTATGGGATTCTTGTCATTAAATGATTCCGGCACCAGCATTGAGAGTGCGTGAGGCAGGGATCTGCCGGTCAGAACAAGGAATTCCAGCACATTATCCAGCGAGGCAGAATCACTTTTACCCGGTTCAATAACAGGGAAAACTTTTTTAAGGTCGTTTCCGAAAAGATCCGTTTTTAAAAGTGACTCCCTTGTCTGCATCCAGAGCCGGTTGCCTTTAATTGTATTGATCTCTCCGTTATGCGCCAGGTACCTGAAGGGCTGGGCAAGGTCCCATGTAGGAAAAGTATTGGTACTGAAACGGGAGTGTACTAGTGCAATTGCACTTGTAAAGCTCTGATTTTTCAGGTCCGGGAAATAGGTCCCCAGTTGAGCCGGAGTGAACATACCTTTATATATAATCACCCTTGTTGAGAGACTTGGTAGGGAAAAATAATTTTTCTGACCAATATCTGAATTATAGATCTCATTTTCTGCCTGCTTCCTGATAACATACAGCTTCCTTTCAAGGTCATCCTGCTCATGATTACCCGAAATAAAAACCTGTTTCATAAACGGCTCCGTATTGAGAGCTATCTCTCCAAGCACACTGTTGTTGACCGGAATATCGCGTACAGCAATAACATGGAGATTTTCTCTTTCAACAAATGAGAAAAATATTTTTTCACACTCTTCCCTGTCCCCCGAATTTTCAGGAAGGAATAAAATACCTGTTCCGTAAGTGCCTGCAGCGGGAAGGTTGTCTATTTCTTTTTTAAAAAAATCATGGGGTATCTGCACCAGTATTCCTGCACCGTCACCGGTTACATTATCCGAACTCTCAGCACCCCTGTGTGCCATATTCAGCAACACCTGCAGTCCGCGCTCCACAATGTCGTGGGATTTAACTCCCCTGATACTGGCCACAAATCCTATTCCGCAGCTGTCATGCTCATTTTCGGCCGAATAGAGGCCTGATCTTTTATAATTAGTAATTGGCATATTTATAAACTTTATCCAGGAATTAATTGAATTACCTTATCTGCCCGTCGCCATAAATAATGTATTTCGTTGTTGTCAGTTCCTTAAGGCCCATAGGTCCCCTTGCATGAAGCTTCTGGGTAGAGATACCTATCTCGGCACCAAATCCGAACTCAAATCCATCAGTAAACCTTGTTGAGGCATTAACATAAACTGCTGCTGCATCGATCTCGGAAAGGAATCTTTGCGAATTGGTATAACTCTCTGTAATTATGGTTTCTGAATGTTTTGAGCCGTACTTGTTAATATGAATTATGGCATCACTGAGCGAATGGACTACTTTAACGGCAATGATCAGATCAAGATATTCCGCATACCAGTCCTCTTCAGCAGCCGGAACGGCATACCCGATGATTTCAGTAACATATTTATCTCCTCTTATTTCTACATTGTTATCCCGGAGCCTGTCACAAATTATCGGAAGGAATGTGTCCGCCACCGAAACATGTACAAGCAATGTTTCAATTGCGTTGCAGACACCGGGCCTCTGGGTTTTGGCGTTTATTACAATATCTTCCGCCATTTTGAATTTTGCCGATTCATCCACAAACGCGTGACAGTTACCCACTCCTGTTTCGATAACAGGAACCCTGCTGTTTTCAACAACTGTTTTAATCAATCCGGCGCCTCCCCGCGGAATAAGTATGTCCAGGTATTCATTAAGCTTCATCATAGCCACTGCGCTTTCTCTGTCTGTGTTCTCAACCAGCTGCACAGCCTCAGGAGGTATTCCACGGCTTATAAGGGCTTCCTGTATGATCTTCACAATAGCCATATTTGAGTTAATGGCTTCCCGTCCCCCCCTTAGTATAACGGCATTTCCCGTTTTCAGGCACAAGCCTGCCGCATCCACCGTTACATTGGGCCTTGCTTCATAGATTATTCCGATAACACCTATAGGGACCCTGATCTGTCCTATCTGCAGACCGTTGGGGCGTCTTTTCATTGAAAGTACTTCGCCCACAGGATCCTCAAGCATGGCAATCTGCAGCAGTCCCTCTGCAATATCCCGTATCCTTTCATTATTCAATGTAAGCCTGTCAATAAGGGGACCTTTTATGCCGTTACTTTCTGCTTCGAGAAGATCTTTGCCATTTGCTGAAAGTATTTTACCTGATCTTTCAACCAAAAGATCTGCAACCTGTTCGAGGGCTGATTTTTTCTCGTTTGACGACATGCTGGCAAGAAATGCAGCAGATTTCTTAGCCAGTTGCCCTTTTTTATTAAGTTCTTCCATTATTTATTTGTTTAATGTACGTTACTGCCGGATTTACATGTAAATAGCGTTCCGGCCTCTTTACCAGCTATTATTTTCCAAAGTATTTCAGGGTTTGATCCGTTAGTGATCACCACGTTAATCCCGGCATTATAGCATATCCTGGATGCAGCTATTTTTGTTGTCATCCCGCCGGTTCCGAATCCGGAACCGGCCCCTGTTGCAACTTTTTCAAGTTCGGCGGTTATTTCATGAACCACAGGAATAATATGTGCCTGGGGATTATGCTTTGGATCAGCAGAATAGAGCCCGTCTATGTCAGACATAAGAATCAGCAGATCAGCACCGGCAAGTTCAGCTACGTATGCTGAAAGAGTGTCGTTATCTCCAAATTCAATTTCATCTGTTGCAACGGTATCATTTTCATTGATTACAGGGATGATATTCATTTTTATCAGCTCACGAAGCGTATTCCTCGCATTTTCCCTTCGCTCGGTATTAACAACAATATCTTTTGTAAGTAAAACCTGGGCAATACACTGATTCCTGATTTCAAAAAACCTGCGGTATATTCTGATAAGTTCAGACTGCCCTATAGCTGCAAGGGCTTGTTTAGCCGCCAGATCAGAGGGTCTTGAAGCCAGGCCCATACGACCGGCGCCGACTGCAATTGCACCGGATGAGACCAGGATTACATTCCTGCCTGTTTTTTGAATTCCGGCAAGGGTACCGGCAAGCCTGACCAATTTCTGATAATTGAGCCTTCCGTTTGGATAGCTCAATGTTGAGCTGCCAACCTTGATAACTATTGTTTTGCAATCTGTCAGTTTCTTCCAGTTTTCCATCGATGATATTTCGTTAGCCATGAATAAATAATTCTTTTGACGGGTATTATGCCATTATTCAGTTTAATTCAAACCCGCATATTGATTGAATTCCGGGAAACCCTCGATATTCTGATCCATATCATATCTTCCTCCGGTTATATTATCTGATATGTCCAACAGTTCATCGATACCTGCCTCACGGATTCCGGAGTTGTTTCTCAATAATAAAAGAAATTTCTCACTTTCGCATGTGTTGACAACAATTGCATCAGCATCTGTAAGAGATGCAACCATCAGCGCAAGGGGATAATTATCATTCATGATAATATCATTTGTTGAAACCGAGTCGTTTTCATTAATTACAGGAATAATACCCTGCTCCAGCAACCTGCTGAGTGTATTCTTTGCATTCCTGTTGCGAATGGGATTGTCAATCACGTCCCTTGTAAGCAGAACCTGGGCTACCATCTGGTCAAAATGGTCAAAACAATCCTGATATGAAATAATCAGTTCGGCCTGGCCAACCGCTGCAACAGCCTGCTTGGCAATAATATCTGAAGGGCTCCGTATAAGCCCGAGTTTTGCCGCACCCAAAGCTATTGCTCCCGATGAAACCAGTAAAACACTGACACCGGAGTTGTTAAGGTTTGCGCAGATCATACTCAGCTGTTCCATTTTTCTGGTACTGAGTATGCCGTTATTGTCAAATAAAGTTTCAATTTCTATTTTGAAAACAATTTTAATTCTGTTCTTCATTTCAGTAAATTTATCATTGCATTTTCCACTTTCTGAAAATCAAATCCTTCTTTGATTCTTTCAGTTTTTTCTAAAATCAGTTCATTACATAAATTTCCCATGCTGCCTGCGTGGGTATGATCAAGCTCCCTTAAAGGTTTGTAATTTTTATTACCAATTCTGCCGGCTACCTGCTTATATGCTTCCCTGAACGAAACGCCCTGTTTTACCAGCCTGTTTACCTCCTCAACACTGAAAAGATCATTGTAAATTTCTTTATCAATGATTTCAGGATTAACTGTGATCCTGCCTATTACCATCTCAGTGACCGACAGGATATTAATCAGCAAATTAAAAGCGGGTATAAAATTCTCTTTAATAAGCTGGTAATCACGATGATACCCTGAAGGCAGATTTGAACTGATAAGCATAATCTCAACAGGGAGAGCCTGTAATTTATTTCCCGTTGCCCTGATAAGTTCAAAAATGTCAGGGTTTTTCTTGTGAGGCATAATGCTTGATCCTGTTGTGAACTCGTCGGGTAACGTCATAAAACCAAAATTCTGACCAGACCAGGTACATATATCCCCGGCCATCCTGGAAAGCGTTGCGCCAACCCCACCCAGTGCAAAAGCAACGGTCTTCTCCATTTTACCACGGTTCATCTGTGCATTTACCACATTTACATGCATGTTGTCAAAGCCCAGCAATTCTGTAGTCATGCTCCTGTCTATCGGAAAAGAGGAGCCGAAGCCTGCCGCGGATCCAAGCGGATTCTGGTTGGTTATGCTGTATGCTGCCTGAAGAAGGATCATATCCTCAGTCAGACTCTCGGCATAAGCTCCAAACCAGAGGCCGAATGATGAAGGCATTGCAACCTGCATATGAGTATAACCAGGCATCAGGGTTCCCTTATGTTTATTGCTGAGGTTTATCAGGGTCCCGGACAGCCTGACGGTCTGATTTACAATCTCCATGAGCTTGTCCCTGACAAACAATTTCAGATCCAGAAGCACCTGGTCGTTACGGGAACGGGCAGTATGTACCTTTTTACCTGTCTCTCCAAGAGCTTCTGTCAGCATCAGTTCTATCTGACTGTGAACATCTTCAACACCTGGTTCTATTTTAAACTCACCAGCTTCAATCATTCTGTAAATGACCTTGAGCTCTTTTTCAAAAGCGGATAACTCATTTTTGGTGAGCAGACCTATGCTTTCGAGCATCCTGACATGAGCAATGGTTCCCAGAACATCATAAGAAGCAAGGTGCAGGTCAAGTTCCCGGTCTTTTCCGGAAGTAAAATCGCCAGTCACATGATTGGTTTCAGTACCCTTATCCCAAAGTGTCATCAGTACAAATATTTATCGGTAAAAACAGGCCATTCACTGTTCCTGTCTGGAAGCTGTAATAGCGTGATGCGCCATCAACCTGATTGCGTTTATCTTAATAAAACCTTCACTGTCCTGCTGGTTAAATCCGCCTTCAATATCCATGCTTGACAAATCCTGATCATACAATGAACTCGGCGATTCCCTGCCGTCAATAATTACATTTCCCTTGTAAAGGGTAAGATAAACCACCCCGTCAATCAGTTCCTGGCTCTTGTTTATTGCTGCCATTAAAAAATCCATTTCCGGGCTGAACCAGAAACCGTTGTACACAAATTCTGCAAAAACAGGTGAAAGCATATTTCTCAGACGCATAACCTCCCTGTCCATCGCTATTCCCTCAATATCCATATGAGCTTTAAGCAATATTTCCGCCCCCGGGGTTTCATATACACCCCGCGACTTGATGCCGATATACCTGTTTTCAACCATATCAAGCAATCCGATCCCGTTTGCTGCACCTATTTGGTTCATATAGATGAAAAGTTCGAGAGGATTAGTTTTTATCGTTTTATCATCAGTATTTACAACCTTTACAGGAGTCCCATCCTTGAAATGTATAGCAATATGTGTCTCTTTATCGGGTGCATCCTGAGGCATTTTAATTCTGGATATTATATCACGGCCTGCCTTAAATCCAGGGTCCTCGAGAATTCCGGCTTCATGACTTATGTGCATCAGATTATCATCTTCGCTGTAAGGTTTCTTCAGGGTGGCTTTAACAGGGATCCTTTTATCTTCCGCGTATTTAAGAAGATCTGTTCTGCCCTTGAAGCAGTCAAGGAACTCTTTGTTTTTCCAGGGAGCAAATACCTTTATTTCAGGTTTCAGGGCATAATAGGCAAGTTCAAACCGCACCTGATCATTTCCTTTTCCGGTTGCACCATGCGATACATAACCGGCATTTTCCATGGCAGCTATCTCGATCTGCCTTTTGGCAATCAGTGGCCTGGCCAGGGCTGTTCCAAGGAGGTACCGGCTTTCATAAACCGCATTTGCCCTGATTGCAGGGAAGATATAGCCGGTTACAAACTCCTCTTTAAGATCTTCGATGTATACTTTTGATGCGCCAATTGCCAAAGCTTTTTCGCGTGCTTCGCCGAAATTGTCATCCTGCCCTACATCAGCAATGTAGGCAATTACTTCATAACCCTCATCAATAAGCCATTTCAAAATAACCGAAGTATCCAGTCCGCCACTGTATGCCAGGATAATTTTTTCATTTTTTTTGATCATTGTATAAAGATTGTTTTATTAAATAACCAGGTGAGTCCTGTTTAAGTTTAGAGTCTTCAGAAAGGATTACCGGATTCCCTCTTCCGGAATGGCCGTTGTAAGAACCCTGTGGAGATCCTGTCTGCTAATGCCATCCCTGGCAATTATGAGTATTGTGTCATCCCCTGCTATTGTGCCCAATATTTCAAAGGCCCTTATTCCATCAATCCTGTAGGCAATTCCGCTTGCAAAACCGGGAAGAGTTTTAATAACAGCCATATTCCCGGTGTAATCTATAGAAAGAAATCCTCTGCTCACAGCCTCTTTGATCTCATTATCTTTTATCTGTTCATCATAATAATCATCCGGAAGAATATATATTTGCCCCTTCTCTTCATCAGCTATTTTACCAACCCTGAGAAACTTCAGGTCCCGCGACAAAGTTGCCTGCGTATAATTGAAACCGTTACTTATCAACTTTTTCAGTAACTCCTCCTGGTTACTTATCTTGTTGTGTTTGATAAGGCTTCTTATTTCCAGTAACCGTTTTGTCCTGTTCATAATCAGAAAAGGTGATTTAACAGTCATAAATGCATAAATATGCAATTAATTCGCAAATATATACATAATTTTAATTTTGCCAATATTTTTATATTGATTTATCTAATTTATATCCTTATTTATATCTAATTTAGATTTACTTTTTACCTGAATAATCTGCACAAACATTTAATTTTTTAAGGAATCGATTAATTGACAATAATTAATAAATTTTATTGTTATATTATTACCTGATCATCTAAATCTCTACTTATGAAGCATTTCGTACACTTTCTATCTTTCATTTTTACCATATCCCTGTTGCTTTATTGTACCAGCAGTGCTGGTTCGGACACTGAAGAGCTGGTAGCGTATTTTTCACGCAAGGCAGTACCGGTGACCAATGCCGGAGATATTGACGAACTTATTGAACTGGCCGGGTCCCGGAGACTGGTACTGCTGGGTGAAGCATCACATGGAACCAGCGAGTTTTACAAATGGAGGGCAGATATTACCAGAAGACTGATTACTGAGAAAGGTTTTTCTTTTGTTGCAGTTGAGGGTGACTGGGCATCAATATACAGGCTTAACGAATATGTAAAGGGAGCTCCCGGAGCTCCCTCTTCTGCAAGAAATGTCCTTCGCCGGTTTGACCGGTGGCCGGAGTGGATGTGGGGCAATACTGAAATAGAGAAACTTGCAGAGTGGATGAGGGAATATAACAGCAACCTGCCGGATAATGAGAAAGTCGGATTTTATGGCAAGGATGTTTACGGGCAGTGGCAGGCAATGGATGATCTTCTGAAATATACAGGGGAATTCCTTCCCGATCATCACAGTGAGATAAAAAATAACCTTCAGTGTTTTGCCAATTATGACCGGGATGAATGGGTCTATGCACGCGCCGTAGTTGGCAGGGGTCACCCGTCATGCGAGGAGGAACTTCATAACGTTGTCGAAATTTTACGCAGGCATTCTGCCAAACTCAGGGATTATGATGAGAAGAAGTATTTCCGCGCCAGGCAAAATGCGATTGTAGTAAAGAATGCAGAGGACTTTTTCAGGCTTGCTGTAACTGATAACACCGGATCATGGAACAGCAGGGCAACTCATATGTGGGAAACCGTAAACAGGCTTCTGCAGCAGCACGGAACCGGTTCAAGGGGAATAGTATGGGCCCACAACACTC
>SLOS01000163.1 GCA_007132365.1 Bacteroidales bacterium
GCAGAAAGAAATGCGAAATCGTACGGAGCCGATATAAAATTTATTTTGGAAGATATTTTTCATCCGGTTATTGTAAAATCAGGAAAATATGATATTATTGTAAGTAATCCTCCTTATGTAACCGAATCGCAGAAACTGCTTACAGACAAAAATGTATTGCATTATGAGCCGGTAGCTGCCCTGTTTGTGCCCGATCATCAGGCACTGGTCTATTATGAGGCTATCATTGCCCTGGCCCGCGAAGTGCTGAATCCTGGAGGAAGGCTCTTTTTTGAGATCAATGAGAGCAAGTCGGCCGAAATAGAACTGCTACTGAAGAGACATATGTTTTCAAATGTTGAATTGAGAAAGGACATTAACGGGAAGTATCGTATGGCGGGTGCTGTTTTTGAACAGTTCTCCGTGCAATCATAAAATTTTGCTTTATCTTTATATTATTATAAAAATGCGTTCAAAAAAAACCATTAATCATGCAGAAGCTCTTGAAAAAGCCCGGAAATTTTGTTCGGCCGAGGAAAAATGCCTGTATGATGTCCGTAAAAAATTGTTTGACTGGGGTGTAAATTCCGGTGACACAGAAAAGATAATAAATCAGCTTGTAGCCGACAAGTTTCTGGATGAATGGAGATTTGCAAGATTATTTGCCGGTGGCAAATTCCGCAACAATAAATGGGGGAAGATAAAGATCTCCTATGAGCTTGTCAGGAAAAATATCGCCAGAAACATTATCGAAGATGCCTTAATAAGGATTGATGAGGATGAGTATATTAAGGTTCTGAAAAAGGAGCTTGAAAAAAAGCAGAAGTCCATATCGGCTGAAGATGACTTGCACCTTAAGGCAAAGCTCCACAGGTATGCCAGCAGTAAAGGCTTTGAGAATGACCTGATCAACCAGGTTCTTGACAGTATGATAGCGATCAGCGGATGATTGCCATATACAAAGTTCTGACCGGTCGCCGTCAAAGTTAACAGGATTGCTTAATAGAATTCATACCGGTGGAAGCAAAATACTTTGAACGGATTTTTCGTATATTAAATAAAAAAATCATGATAACAGCAGAAAATCTTAAGGATCTTGTAAGGCGATGCGAAGCGCTGAGGAGGCATCTTTGACATAGACCGGAAACTGGTTCAGATAGAAGAGGAGGAAGAAAAAACAAGGAACCCCGGATTCTGGGACGACCCCAGAGAAGCTGAAAAGCAGTTGAGGTCCATCTCTTCGATTAAGAGCTGGACCGATGGGTATGCAAAGGTCCGTTCTGCGCTGGATGACCTGGAGGTATTATATGAATATTTACAGGAGGGAGAATCGTCTGAAAAAGAGGTGGATGAGCAATATAAAAAGACTCTCGCCCTGATTGAGGACCTTGAGTTTCGGAATATGCTCAGCAGCGAGGAGGATATACTTGGAGCGATATTGAAGATCAATGCCGGTGCAGGGGGTACCGAAAGCCTTGACTGGGCAGAAATGCTGATGCGTATGTACCTGAGGTGGGGAGAAAAGAATAATTACACAATAAAACAACTTGATTTTCAGGATGGAGAGGAGGCGGGGATCAAAACCGTTACACTTGAGTTAACGGGAGAATATGCTTACGGGTACCTGAAAAGTGAATCGGGAGTTCACCGGCTGGTAAGGCTTTCTCCCTTCGATGCAAATCACAAACGGCACACCTCCTTTGCTTCGGTCTTTGTTTCCCCGCTGGTGGATGAAACAATTGACATAGTTGTCAATCCGGCCGATATTACCTTTGAGACCTATCGGGCAAGCGGTGCAGGCGGGCAAAATGTGAACAAGGTCGAAACGGCAGTGCGCCTGAGGCATCATCCAACAGGCATTGTAATTGAAAACCAGGAAGACAGGTCACAAATGAAGAATAAGGAAAATGCCATGAAGATCCTGAAATCGCAGCTTTATGAGATGGAGCTGGAAAAACGGCGCCAGGCACAGGCAGAAATTGAAAGCAGCAAGAAAAAGATAGAGTGGGGGTCGCAGATCAGGAACTATGTCCTACATCCATATAAGCTTGTTAAAGATGTAAGGACAAATCATGAGACCTCCAATGTTCAGGAGGTGCTTGACGGCGAACTGGATGATTTTATAAAGGCTTATCTTATGGAGTACGGGTCGCAGTAGACTTTTTCAAAACCATAATCCCTGTAGTTATGACATCACCGGTTTTCAGATTCCAGCAGCAGTTTCCTTTAGGAAAGGATCAGACTGAATACTATCTTTTGTCAAAGGAGGGTATTTCCATCTCTCAATTTGACGGCCGGGATATAATTGTGGTAAACGGTCAATGCCTGACAGATCTGGCACATGCTGCCATGATGGATTGCTCCTTTATGCTTCGCACCTCACATATCAAACAAATGGCTGCCATCCTGGATGACCCCGGGGCCAGTGAAAATGACAGGTACGTGGCCCTTACCATGCTGCGAAACGCCGAAATATCCGCACAGGGAGTACTCCCCTTTTGCCAGGATACCGGCACTGCCACCGTCATTGCCAAAAAGGGACAGCAGGTATGGACCGGCGGAGGAGATGAGGAGGCTCTTGCAAAGGGTATTTACAGGACCTATACGGAGGAGAACCTTCGTTATTCTCAAACAGTGCCCCTCGGTATGTATACTGAAAAAAACTCCGGCACCAATCTCCCGGCGCAGATTGACATTTATTCAACGGACGGTGATGAATACCAGTTCCTCTTTGTCGCCAAGGGCGGGGGATCAGCCAATAAGACCAACCTGTTCCAGGAGACCAGGGCCCTGCTCAATCCGGCCAGGCTTGAGAGCTTTCTTGTGGAAAAGCTGCGGTCGCTCGGAACAGCTGCATGTCCTCCCTACCACGTTGCGTTTGTCATCGGGGGCACTTCAGCAGAGATGTGCCTTAAGACTGTCAAGCTTGCGTCGGCGAAATACCTTGATGATCTTCCCCGAAAGGGGAATATCGGGGGACAGGCTTTCAGGGATACGGAGCTTGAGGAGAAGATACTTAAGGCTTCACAGGAGCTTGGCATCGGAGCTCAGTTCGGAGGTAAATATTTTGCTCTTGATATCCGGATCATAAGGCTTCCCAGGCACGGCGCATCATGTCCGGTAGGCATGGGTGTGTCATGTGCAGCCGACAGGAATATAAAGGCCAGAATCAACAGGGAGGGTATCTGGCTCGAGCAGCTTGAAAAAGATCCCGGCCGGTTTATCCATGATGCATGGCGGCAAAGGAACGGGGGAGGGGCTGTTGAGGTCGACCTGAACAGACCGATGAAGGAGATACTTGGGGAACTTTCAAAACACCCCGTCGGAACACGTCTTTCCCTTTCGGGCACCATAATTGTGGGCAGGGATATTGCCCATGCAAAGCTGAAGGAGCGTCTTGACAACGGCGATGACCTTCCAAAGTATATCAAAGACCATCCCATCTATTATGCCGGGCCTGCCAAAACCCCGGAAGGAATGGCTTCGGGCTCATTCGGCCCCACCACGGCCGGCAGGATGGACTCATACGTTGATCTTTTCCAGGGCAAAGGTGGCAGTATGATAATGATTGCCAAGGGTAACCGCAGCAGTCAGGTGACAGATTCATGCAAAAAGCACGGCGGCTTTTACCTTGGAAGCATCGGTGGCCCTGCAGCGGTGCTGGCTCAGGAGAACATTAAAAAAGTAGAATTGCTTGAGTACCCCGAGCTCGGGATGGAAGCCATTTACCGGATCGAGGTTGGGGATTTCCCGGCTTTCATACTTGTAGACGATAAGGGCAACGATTTTTATGCACAATGTTGCTGACGGTAATTTTTTCAGGGCCGGCCCTCCTCATTTGCTCCCCTGATTCAAATGTACCAGGGAAATCAAACCATCGCTGCATATTTTTGTTAATATAATCAAACATATCAGAATTTATATGTTCAGGACTGAATACGACACCATGGGACCCGTAGAGGTGCCGGCGGATAAATACTGGGGCGCTCAGACACAGCGTTCAATCAACAACTTTAAGATAGGCGGGCAGAAAATGCCTGTCGAGGTGATCAGGGCATTTGCCATACTTAAAAAAGCAGCAGCTCTTACGAATATGGAGCTTGGCGTACTTTCTGACGATAAGGCCCTGCTGATAGCAGAGGTTTGTGACGAGATTGCCGGTGGCAGTCTTGATGACCATTTCCCGCTGGTAGTGTGGCAGACCGGTTCGGGGACGCAGACCAACATGAATGTTAACGAGGTTATATCCAACCGGGCCCATGTGGTTGCCGGGAACAA
>SLOS01000096.1 GCA_007132365.1 Bacteroidales bacterium
CATTGTTCCTGTGCTTGTAAGCACTGTTATTAAGGTAGTTACGACTCAGAACCCAGGTGTCATAACTGTTATCCCTGTAACGCTTGTATACAGCCCCGATAGCATAGTTCCACTGCTCATTGACAGGGAGGTAATCAAGAATATATTGCTGCTCCTCTGTTTCATTGGCATTCAGGTTCAGCCTGAACTGGTCTATCGCTCCAAGCCCCACTATGGAAAACTCCCTCTTCTCATCAATCCGTGTACGGCTTTTAAACTGAAAATCATTGTATGTGGGTAAAAAAGGAAGACCTATCACATCGAAAAGAAATTGCAGGTAAGAGCGTCTGGCCGATAAAATGAAGGTGGTATTGGGAGTCATCGGTCCATCCAGGGTAAGTGCAAGATCAGAGGCCCCGAATGAACCCCTGAACTGAAGCTGTTCAGGATTGCCGTCAACCTGTCTCATATCCACAACAGAGCTGAGGGTATTACCACGGTTTGCCGGAAATGCACCTGAATAGAATTCCACCTCCCTTAAAAAGTCTACGTTAATTATTCCAACGGGTCCGCCACTGGCTCCCTGTGTGGCAAAATGATTAAGATTTGGGATCTCAATATCATCAAGATAAAACCGGTTCTCGCTCGGTCCGCCTCCCCTGACAATAAGGTCGTTACGAAAAGCAGGCGTTGAAGCTACCCCGGGAAAGGATTGCAGTACCCTGGATATATCACGGTTGCCTCCCGGACTTTTTTCGATTTCGGATACACCTATCCGCCTCATCGATACGGGGCTCTCTTCGCGCATCCTGAATGGTGAAGCCCTGACCACAACCTCATCAATATCCACAGTTGTCTCCTCCATCGGAACCTCCAGGTAAAGGGTCCTGGCATTGGTAACCATCAGCTGCCCCGATATAAAAGTCCTGAATCCCACAGCAGACACCCTGATCTCAACCATGCCGGGTTTGATCCCCGTAAAACTGAAATTACCGTCAAAATCACTGCTGGCACCAATGGAGGTATTCCATATCACCACATTTGCAAAAGGAACAGGCTCATTATTCGAAGCATTGAAAACCCTGCCCCTGATAACGCCGTTATTTTCTGTTTGTGCAAATGAAACAGGAAAAACCAAAAAAATCAGTGATAATGTTATTGTGATTCGCGTGATCATTTGTTTAGCATTTAAATACATTGGCTAAACAACAAGGGCCTGTTTTTGTTCAAGTCACATTAACTCCTGAAAACAAAGACTTACCAGGCTATGGAAAACTATTGCCGCCATCAGGGTTTTCGAGATTGTTTAGTATTTCTCTCTTTTCACCGGAAAAATCTACAGATGGAAGTGACTTTTCAACAGCAGTGATCCTTTTAAGCAGTCCGCGCAAAAACAACCTGTGCTTTTCAGTGTCAGGGTTAAAGGGCCTGTGCCCGAGTCCCTGCTTTATACCTGCAATCTCCTTTGCCGGGGGAAGGGCAGACGGGGCAAAGAAAGAATCCATAAACTTTTTCCATATGTAATCCACTCCCTGTTTGCTGATATGAAGCATATCGTCGCCGTAAAACCTGTAATCCCTCAATTCATCCATTACGATCTCATAAGCCGGGAAATATGAAACATTATTAAAAGTTCCCTTCAGTTTGGCCATTGCCAGCATCAGGGTTGACTTGCTTACCTGGTTGCCGGTTGCTCCATCCTTCCAGTGCCTTACCGGACTCAGGGTGAAGACCAGGTTCAATCCGGGGTTAAACTCCTTCAGATCACCAATAAGGTTTATATAGGAATCAACTATATCATCAACTTCCAGCATTATGCTTTCGAACCTGTCATGCGGGAGCTTATGATTATTTGAGACAATCGCCCCCGATTCTTTTAATTTATATACCCTGGCCGTCCCGAATGTAATAAAAAGAAATGCAGCATTCTTGAGGAGGCTGGAAGCTCTGTCTATACTGTCATTAATCATTTGGAGACAAATATCACGGTCGGGATGGGAATAGCTTGAGTGATGATAAAAACTGTACCAAAGATCATTCCCGTAGAGCAGATCTTTTTCTGTGAAGGATCTTTTTTCTGTCAGGATGACAAGTGAATTTCTTATCGATTCAGGATTATACAGCACACCGAATGGATTTACCTCTGAAGGGAATTTAAGATCTCTGAGGCGCAAACCAATATTTTCAGTAAAGCATGATCCCATCCACAGTGAACTGGTATCATAATCAAGCTTGTGGCGGCTCTTTGGAATATTAACAATTGTACGGAATGAATCCATTTTAAACCCGGGCTTTTCCTGTTTCACATTTTTATTCAAACGGCCGGCAGTACCATGGATGGTAAGAACATTTGTTCCCCATATGATTTATCTTTATTTTTGTACTGTCCTGAGCAGGGTAAAATTAAGGATTTATATGCTAATATCAACTTTTTGGAAATATGCAGGAAGGAATAAATATCCCTACCACCAGTCACAACGGATTGTATGACATAACAGAACAGGTTCGTGCTATTGTATCCAAAAGCAAAGTAAAAACAGGTGTTGTTTCCGTATATGTCCAGGGTGCCACCGCCGCCATAATGATCCAGGAAAACTGGGATAACTCGGTACAGAATGATGTTGTCAGCCTGCTCAACAAGCTTATTCCACATGGGGTCTGGGAGCATGATGCACAGGACAATAACGGCGACTCGCATCTAAAAGCCGGCATAGTCGGCCCTTCTGAAACAATACCCATAATTGACGGTAAGCTCGGATTGTCAACCTGGCAGAATATTTTCCTGTGCGAATTTGATGGTCCGCGCTCCAGCCGGAAGATCGCAGTGACGGTAATGGGAGCTTAGACTACAGCCGGTGCAGCAGTATCACGATATGCATAAAATACGGGCGACAGAGATGATGGATTGTGGAAAGGGAAACTATCCCATGAGAAATTCAATATTTCGTTTTATTTGTTTATAGCCTGCCCTTTTAACGGCAGACCTTGCGAAATGACGGTTAAATAACCTTCTTTCCATTCCATGCCAATCCTCTGAGCTCATTTCCAGCATTTCAGGGTCCGGGTTAAACAGTGGTTCATTATGTGGTATCGCTTTTCTGTTGTGGGGACAAACATCCTGGCAGATGTCACAGCCAAAAACCCGGTTTTGCATTTTATCCCGCATTTCTGCCGGTAACTGATCCCTGTATTCAACTGTAAGGTATGAGATGCACCGGCGGGCATCCAGCTCGCGGGGTGCTATGATGGCGCCGGTGGGACAGGAGTCCATGCACAGCCTGCAATTTCCGCAAAGATCCTTTGCCGGGGTATCGGTAGCCAGTTCTATATCAACAATAAGCTCGCCAATAAAAAAGAAGGAGCCAGCGCCTTTGACAAGAAGGTTTGTGTTTTTTCCTATCCAGCCGGTCCCCGAGCGGGCAGCCCAGGCCCTGTCCATTACCGGGGCAGAATCAACAAAGGCCCTGCCCTTAATCTCCCCTATGGTAGCATTCATAAATGCCAGAAGTTCCCTGAGTTTATCCTTTAACACAAAATGATAGTCGGTCCCATATGCATATTTCGACAAAACAGGAGCTTCAGGATCTTTCTGAACTTTCGAAGGAAAGTAGTTATGTAATACTGAAATTACACTTTTTGCTCCCTCAACAAGCTTGCGGGGGTCGACCCTTTTATCAAAATTGTTCTCCAGGTAGTGCATACTCCCGTGCATGCCTGCCTTCAGCCACTTATCCAGCCTTCTTGCCTCATGATCTAGAAATCCGGCTGCAGATATTCCGCAACCGGAAAAACCCAGATCCCGGGCCTTGGCTCTGATCAGGTTCGCATACTTATTGAGGTAACAGGGCATTGGATAAATACGATATTTTCAGGATGGCAGTAAATGTAATTAATTATTCATTTCTATAATGATAAAAGTGCTAATTTTGTATTGATAAATCAGGATTATCATGCGAATTATATCACCTGTCGTTGCCATATTGTGCCTGATCGGAGCTCCATTGCTGGGCCTGCATTTATCAGGGGAAAGTGTAAAGGAGTTCCTTGATTTTCCTCCCATGACCACATTTTTAACAATAGATCATGAACCCTTCTCATGGATTGCCTTCTTTCTTTTTCTGTTCCTGATCATTTTGACCATAACCCCGTTTTTAATCAAAATAAAATCATCAAAAAAAATCATCCGGGAAAATAGTGCAGAAACTTATGATTTCCCGGTCTGGGGCTGGATAGGTCTGGTGATTATGATCACAGGCTGGGTTTTAGCATGGACCCGTTTTACGTGGTTCAGCAACCTGCAGACCCACACTTTTACAATCCCCTGGATCGGATACATAATCCTGGTAAACGCCCTGACCTTAAAACGAAGCGGGCGGTCACTAATCTCCCACGAACCACTGTATTTAGCATGCCTGTTCATTTTCAGCGCCCTGTTCTGGTGGTACTTCGAGTTCCTGAACCAGTTCGTCCAGAACTGGTATTATGTTAACGTTGAAGCTCTTAACCGCTCAGAGTTCTTCCTTTATGCAACCCTTCCGTTTGCCACGGTACTTCCTGCAGTGATCAGTACCTTCCGGCTGCTTAAGACTTTTCGCGGACTGAGCAGCGGACTGGATCATTTTATAAGCATCCCTCTATCCCGTCCACGTTTTCTGGCAATATCTGGCGGACTGGTTGCTTTTGCGGCCCTTTCGCTGACAGGCAGATTTCCTGATTACCTCTTTCCGATGCTGTGGCTGGCCCCGACTGTAATTTTTGCTGCAGCAATGGTTGTAGCAGGTATCCCGACATTCCTGAATGATATTCCAAAGGGAAACTGGAGAACATTATTTCTTCTGGCCCTGTCGGCGCTGGTATGCGGGTTTTTCTGGGAGATGTGGAATTACTTCAGCTATACACGCTGGCAGTACTCAGTTCCTTTTGTCCACCGGTTCCTGATTTTTGAAATGCCCCTGCTTGGTTATGCCGGGTATCTTCCATTCGGCATCCAATGCGGGTTAATGGCATGGCTTGTTAAACATATGCTTAATTCCCCGACCGGATCAGATGACAGCGCCGACTGACCCATAACATGCTTTGACTATCCATCAACCGGGGGAAAATTCATTTAAGATTTTTTTTTATTTTTAAGGGCTCAATAAATGATTCCCATATATCTCACATTAATCAAATAAATCAATGACAATGCGTAATTACAGTTTGACAGTCATTTTTTTTGCAATTCTATTCTCCTTTAGCATACCCTTCGCAGGAGGGCAGGAAGAGAACCGGAACCTTTCGGCCGAGGTGCTTTGGGAAATGAAGCGCTTAGGTTCGCCGGCCATATCACCCGACGGACACTGGGTCGTGGCACCCGTAACGCGATATACGGTTGATGACGATAAAAGCCATACCGACCTTTGGCTGTTTGCAACGGACGGCTCGGTTGAAAGGCAACTGACAATGTCCGGTTTTGCGGACGGACAGCCGGTATTCAGCCCGGATGGTTCAAAACTGGCATTTATAAGCCGGCGAGACAGTGATGATGCATCGCAGATATACCTTCTTCCCATAAAAGAACCCGGTGAAGCAACACGGCTCACGGAAATACCAACGGGGGTAAGCACTCCCAAATGGGCGGGCAATTATATTTACTTTATCACCAGGGTATGGCCCGGGAAAAGCTGGGAAGAAATGTCAGACCGGATCAAAAAGAACCGTGATTCCCATATGTCTGCCCGTACTTGGAACGAACTGCCCTATGCGCACTGGGATTCATGGATTGATGAGGAGCGCCAGGCGCATCTTTACAGGATACCAGCCGCAGGGGGAGATGTTGAGCCGGTTACCCTTCCCACTGGATGGGAACTGCCACGCTCAAGCCAGGGAGCATCGAGCTATGATGTAGCTCCCGACAATTCATGGGTTGCCTTTATGGCCGACAGCAAAAGGGATGGTGTCGATCCTGAGATTGACATATTCCTGGTAAGGCCCGGTAGTAATGAAGCCATCAATATCACTCCTGAAAACGAGGCTACTGACGGCAATCCCCTCTTCAGTCCCGACAGCCGCTACCTGGCCTTTAACCAGCAGAGGATTAAAGGATTTTATGCCGATAAAAGGCGGCTGTTAATTCATAACCTGAACAACAGAAGGCAGAGGGAGGTGGCCGGGGACTGGGACAGGTCGGCCGACGGACTGGTATGGTTGCCTGATGGTTTGGGATTTTACGGAGCGATTGATGATGCTGGAACCAGGAGGATATACCATATTGATATTGTCACCGGATCCCCGCGACCTGTTACCGGTGAGACCGACTATTCCGGACTTGCTGTATCAGATAACGGAACACTGGTCGCACTTAACCAGAGCTTCATGTACCCACCGCGCCTGGTGGTTGTCGACACCGGTAACGGACATGCAGGAAGGATTGATACCATCAACGACGAAATTCTTGATAACGTAAAACTGGGAACATATGAATCGGTAACCTACAAGGGAGCCGGCGGCCAGGATATACAGATGTGGGTCCATTACCCGCCGGGCTTTGACAAAAACAAAAAATACCCGTTGTACCTCCTCATACATGGCGGACCGCACAGTGGGATAACCGACGGGTTCCATTTCCGCTGGAACGCACAAACGTTTGCTTCGTGGGGCTATGTAACGGCATGGCACAATTTTCATGGTTCATCAGGATTCGGGCAGGAGTTTACAGATGCAATAAACCCTGACTGGATTACTAAACCCTATACCGACACAAAGAAGGCAGCAGAGTGGTTTGCCGGCCAGCCGTGGATTGATGAAACCAGGATGGTCGCAGGAGGCGGAAGTTACGGCGGTTACCTCTCAAGTATTCTGCTTGGAAAAGAACACCCGTTCAATGCTTTTGTGATCCACGCACCGGTATACAATTTCTACAGCCAGATGGCCAGCGACTTTGCGGTCCATACCACCAGGTACGGAGATTACTGGGAGGACCCGGCAATTTACAGGGAGCTGTCACCCCATTACTATGCCGGGGATTTTGATACCCCCTCGCTGATAATACACGGCCAGCTCGATTACAGGGTACCTGTGGGTCAGGCGTTCGAGCTATTCAGGACTCTACAGCACCGGGGAGTGGAATCAAGGCTTATATACTACCCCGATGAGAACCACTGGATACTAAAACCTAACAACTCCATCTACTGGTACTCGCAGGTCAGGAAGTGGTTAGAAAAATATGCCGCCCCGGGAGGAATGTAGCTTTAAGAGCCAATTACATAACTATCACATGATCAGGAAAACCGGCCGGATATCCGCCCCGGGAGAGAGTAAAAGCAAGTGTAATTAAAACTTTTTGCGCTGTATCCTGATGGCATTGAAGATTGCGGCAAGGGCAACGCCCATATCGGCAAACACCGCTTCCCACATACCGGCAATTCCCATAGCCCCAAGCCCCAGGAAGAGGGCTTTGACAATGAAAACCATCCAGATATTCTGCCGAACTATCCGGCTGGTTTCACGTGCAATCTGAACCGCCCTGGCTATTTTCGAAGGCTGGTCTGTCTGTATCACCACATCGGCAGTTTCAATTGCCAGGTCGCTGCCCATAGCTCCCATGGCAATACCGACATCGGCAAGCGCTATTGACGGTGCATCGTTTATGCCGTCACCGGCAAAGGCTACAATTCCTTTTTCACGACCAACGTACTCTTTCACTATTGCCGCTTTTTCTTCAGGAAGGAGATCTCCGTGGGCATGATCAATACCCAGATCTGATGCCACTGCCTTGGTTATCCGATCCCTATCGCCAGATAGCATGACAACTTCCTTAACTCCCAGCCTGTGCAGTTTTTCTACTGCGGCCTTGCTATCCCCATGAATTTCATCTGCCAGCACAAAATATCCGGCATATTTATTATCTATAGCAGTATGGATAATTGTATAAGGGATATTTCCTGTTTCAGCCGGAATTTCAATGCCCGACCTTTCCATTAGCTTTTTATTACCTGAAATAACATTGCGGCCATTTACACTCCCCATCATTCCCATGGCTGGAATCTCAGTCACCCTTTCAATTTCCGGCACGTTTTCATGTATCCCTGCATATCCGGTAATAGCCCTTGCAACCGGATGGGTTGACCGGCTCTCCAGGGCTGCGGTAAGATTTACGAGCTCTTCAATTTTGATCCCGGCCGGCCTGACATCTGTAACCGAAAAACTTCCTTTTGTCAGTGTGCCTGTCTTATCAATCAAAATGGTGTGCAGATCCCTGAGCCTGTCAAGATAGTCGGCTCCCTTGAATAAAATGCCGTTTTTCGAGGCTGCGCCTATCCCCCCGAAATAGCCAAGTGGTATCGACACATATAGCGCGCAGGGACAGGCAATCACAAGGAAAACAAATGCCCGGTATACCCAGTCTGAGAATTGATAACTTTCCACGAGAAGTGCAGGAAGCAGGGTAATCAACAGTGCCATGGCCATCACCAGGGGGGTGTAATATCTTGCAAACCTTCGCATGAATCTCTCGGTCGGGGCTTTTCTCAGGTTTGCTTCTTCAACCAGTTTCAGTATCCTGGAAAGAGAGCTGTCACTGAATGCCCGGGTAACCTGCATTTCCGATATACCATCAATATTAATTGTTCCGGCAAGTACTTTCCCTCCCTCATATATTCTTTCGGGCCGGCTTTCACCGGTAATGGCAGCGGTGTTAACCGTGGCACTCTCTGAAATAAGCTTTCCGTCCAGAGGGAATTTCTCCCCGGGTTTTACCATAAGAATGTCGCCAATTGCAGCAACTTCGGGATTGACGGTAATCCAATCCCCGTTTTTTTTCAAAGTAGCTGTCTGCGGACGCAGGTCCAGAAGGGCCTTGATATTTCCCCTTGCCCTATCTACGGCATCCTTCTGCAACAATTCACCAACCTCATAGAAAAGCATCACTGCAACTGCCTCGGCATACTCGCCTATGGCAAATGCCCCGATGGTGGCCACAGACATCAGGAAAAACTCATTGGCAAAATCCAGCCTGATAAGCTCCTCAACCGCTCTTTTTACAACCGTTCCACCTACCAGCACATAGGCAGACACATACCAGAAAAGTTGTATCCTTTCAGAAAACAGATCAACCCGGATAAAATTAAGGGCGAGGCCGGTGACCAGCAGGAAAGCACTTAAAAGAGCAGGGATATATTGTTTTTTAAATGACATGGAAATAAATTTACTCCAAATAACCTGCAGGCCAATATCAGATACGCATAATTTACTATATTTGTATATTAAATCAATCAAGTCCCTCAATGCTCAAATACACTCAATACCTTTGTATCTGTTGCTGTTCATACACTGCTTCAGGGTGTTGGGAGGCCTCTGTTCAATCCGGATAAAAATACTTATTTAATATTGTCAAACAAAGCCCCTCAGCCACCTGAAGGGCTTTTTAATTTAATACCCCATGCAAAATTCAATTCTCGATTTAATAGGAAATACTCCTGTGATAAAAGTAAATAACTTTGATACCGGAATATGTAACCTTTTCCTGAAGCTTGAAGACAGGAATCCCGGTGGTTCTGTAAAGGACAGGATAGCCCTTTCCATGATAAATCAGGCAGAGAAGGAGGGTCTGATCAGACCCGGTTCATTGCTGGTTGAAGCCACTGCAGGCAACACCGGCCTGGGACTGGCACTGGTTGCCGCTGTAAAAGGATACAGGTTACTCCTGGTTATACCTGATAAAATGAGCAAAGAGAAAATCCTTCATTTGCGGGCCATGGGAGCAGAAGTAATAATAACCCGCTCGGATGTCAACAAAGGGCACCCGGAATATTACCAGGACATGGCAGAACGTATTGCCGGGGAAACAAGAAATTCATTTTATGTCAACCAGTTCGAGAATCATGCAAATCCGCTGGCACATGAGAAAACAACAGGGCCGGAAATCTTCGGGCAGCTTAAAGGCAATATAGATGCAATAGTATGCGGAATAGGGTCTTCAGGCACTATGACCGGGTTGACCCGGTATTTTCAAAAAGTCAAACCTGATGTAGAAATTATTATTGCTGATCCTGCCGGTTCAGTGATCAAAGATTATGCAGACACCGGAAGTTATGGTGAAACCGGCTCATGGCTGGTTGAGGGAATTGGAGAGGATTTTATACCTCCCATTGCAGATTTTTCTCTTGTAAAGAAAGCATATACCATCAGTGACGCAGAAAGTTTTACCAAAGCCAGGGAGTTGCTAAGTAAAGAAGGTATACTGGCCGGATCTTCATCAGGAACCCTTCTGGCTGCTGCATTAAAATATTGCTCCGAACAAACGGTGCCAAAGAATGTTGTTACTTTTGTATGTGATACAGGTAATAAATACCTTACAAAAATGTTCAACGATTCGTGGTTAAAGGAAAAAGGACTTTTAATTGACAGTATCTCTCCCGGTTAAATTTTTCAATAAAACTGCTGCAATATTTTAATACGCTATACGGACAAATAACTCAGAACTATAAACCATAACAGCAGATTAAACCATAAAACATTATAACATGCAATTTAAAACAAAGGTAATACATGCAGGGCTTGAACATGACAAAAGTACAGGAGCTGTAATCACTCCGTTGTACCTGACTTCAACATACAGGCAGGAGGAAGTGGATGTTCATAAAGGCTTTGAATACAGCAGGACAGGCAACCCCACTCGTAAAGCCCTGGAAGACAGCCTGGCTGCACTTGAAAACGGCCGTTTCGCCCTTGCCTTTTCATCAGGTATGGCAGCTGAACATGCAGTTCTATCCACACTCACTCCCGGTGATCATGTAGTAGCATGCAGCGACATGTACGGGGGAACTTACCGACTGTTTGAAGATGTATTTAAGCCACTCGGACTGGAATTCAGTTATGTGGGGTGGGAAGCGGCCGAATTTGAGCCTGCAGTTAAACAGAATACAAAGTTGTTCTGGATCGAATCGCCAACAAATCCTTTAATACGTCTTATTGATATTAAGGCCGTAGCAGATATTGCCGGCAGGAACAATATAAAGCTTGTAATGGATAATACCTTTGCAACTCCCTGTTTCCAGCAGCCTTTGTTGTTGGGAGCCGGTCTGGTGGTCCACAGTACCACAAAATATATCGGAGGACATAGTGACCTTATCGGAGGCGCATTGATAGTCAATGATGAAGAGTGGTACGGGAAATTAAAATTTTTACAGAATTCCATAGGTGCTGTACCAGGGGCATTTGATAGCTGGCTGATGCTGAGAGGGATCAAGACACTTGCGATACGCATGAAACAACACGAGGATAATGCCCTGAAAATAGCTGGTTTCCTTGAAAACCATCCGGCTGTTTCGGAGGTATATTACCCGGGACTGACAACAAGTCCCTACTATGAACTGGCCCGAAGGCAAATGACCGGATCCGGAGGGATGGTATCCTTTAAGATGAAAGACGGTGACCTTAAAAAAGCCAACAAATTTTTTAAAAAACTTAAAATCATAACCCTCGCTGAAAGCCTTGGCGGGGTTGAATCGCTTATCAATTACCCGGCCGTCATGACTCACGGCTCCATTCCGGAAAAACAAAGGATGGCAATTGGCATCACAAATGACCTGGTAAGGTTATCGGTAGGAATAGAAGATGCTGAAGATCTGATTGAGGATCTTTCCCAGGCATTATCATAGTATTTTATTACCTGGCCAGTTTTCAACAATAGCAGCCCGGAATAATTAAATCAGAAATATTTTCAGAATCCAATAACAGCTTCAATGTTGATACCGCTGAATTCAGCGCCGGCAAACCTGCCGGTCCATGCATCTCCGTTATAGTTTTGTTTTACGTATTCAATTTTGGTAAGGACATTTCTGGTGATGAACCATCCGGCTCCAACATTTATCCTGCTGATAACCAAATTATCAGTAGCACTTTCTCTCATTTTTCCGGAAACGGTATTGTACCTGCCACCGATATAGAATTGTTCATCTGCGCCAAACCTGTATAGCAATTCGCCCGCAAGCTGCGTAAAGGACCCCTCTTTATCTGCCTGTGGTTGCGTAAATTCATTATTACCATTAGCCAGTTCATAGATCCCGAAAAACTCAAGGCCACCATATTTAATAAAGGGGTTAACCTGCAAAGCAGTAATTTTAGTAAATCGTGCATTATACCTGCCGTCAAAGGATCCACCCTGAGCAGCGGCACCGCTTTCCGGATCAGCCAGTGAATGCAATACATAGTAATATCTTGATCCTGCCCTGTCACCTCCATACAACCATGTTCCTGTAGTGGTACCATTGTTTATATACCACGATCCGGTAAATCTTACCCTTAAATCATCATTTAACTGCCTGTCAAAACCTAATTTGCCATAAAATGATGGTTTGTTATCACTGTTTTCATTTACAACCACATTCTGGTTAAGCTTCCCGTTTGTCAGACCAATTACAGCTAAAAGTCCGTTCTTTTGAACAGTTAGCTCGCCGAATGCCTCTGTAGAAAAAGCATCCATAATATAATTGCCCACGAACGGGTTATAGATGGCCCTTGCGTTGTCGCTCCTTCTGAAATGAGCATCACCATAATTGAATTCATCAAGACCGACTGAGATAGTTGTAAACTCCATAAGGCCTTCCAGGAATCGCGGACTGATAAAATCGAGATTGCTTATCATCAGATGACCTCCCTTTATCCATGCTTCGGCATGATGCCTGGATGACAGGTAAGTTCGAAGATGCATCCTCATTCCGTCAAAAAGCTGGACATCCAGGTTCAGGTTCGCTGATGGAAGGTTGAAATTAGTCCCCAGTTCCACAAGGTTCCCGGCATCATTAGTCTGGTTCAATCCCTGGAACTGCATGGCAAAATCACCACCTATCCTCACCCTGAATCCTTCAAAGGATACAGTATCTTCAGCAGCAGCCTCAAATACATTAATGCCCCGCTGGTCATTGGGCCGCCAGTTCTGGATGTTAATATCCTGGGCTGAAACGGTAAATGTAACTGCCAGTATCAATAGGAGCGAAAATTTCATTGTTTTGTTTTTCATTTTAGGTTCAATTAAAATTATTATATTAAGTTATTACTACTAATCTATTACCGGATAACGGCTATTATTATAAATCATAAAACCAACCTGCATATATTCATGTTATCTGCCTGATAATTATAACGACTCTATTTCCAGGCTTTTAAAGGATGCAGGCATTCAGGAATACGTGTAATAGTTTTGATTAAATCTGCAATATGGCTGCATAATTCTAATCCAGCCGAGAAATCTCACCTGATTGAACATTGTAATTAAAGTTAACGGTGATCTTATCGTTAACCCTGACCAGGCCCAGGCCTGCTGCAGGTGAAGGAGGGTCAATATTGAAATCAATCATGGAAAGGTCTGCCGTGCCTTTAAAACTATATTCAAAACCCTGTCTATGCCAGCCTATATCCAACTCTTTGGTTTGGGATACACCGTTTATGGTAATAAGCAAATTGGCAATAATATTACCATCATCCGAAGTCCAGTTTTGCTCTCCGGTCTTCACATCAAGCAGCCTGATCTCAATTCCGGAGTTTCCCCCGCCCCCGAGAGCTTTACGCATATCCCTGGTAATATGAGGGTTTTTACAATCAAAAGAACCCACATTCACTACGATATCGGCTCCGGAGAAAGCAACTCTGTTTTCATTTGAATTGACATCTGCCAGTATATAGCCCCTTGAATCCGGCCTGACTGAAAGACATTCGAATGAATTGATATTCGTGGTGCCCCTTAAGGACAGCCAGCTGTTGTTGCTTACAGAATATGAAATAATGCTGCGTTCGTTTACATATTCTCCGCATAAATCCCCCCCGTTGGCAGTTACTGAAAAAGGAAGCATAATCAGGGGGATAATGAGGGTAAGCATATATGTCTGTACTTTTTTTTGCGCTACCATATTGAGTTAATTAAAAGCTCATTGGACATATATGATATTGTAATTTATTGTGATCTCATCCCCTGTTCGCAGTGCTCCAAGCATCATTACAGGAGGGTCTATATTGAAGTCGCTCATTTTGAGCCGGGTTGATCCGGAACAAACCAGTCTCTCGTCATCTCCATTGATGCAAATGGCATCAACGCTGACCTGCTGCGTAACTCCGGCGACGGTAAGTTCTCCCCTTGAGTTGACCTGGTATCGGTCACCTGTTTTTTGCAGGCTGCCGCCCCCGTTGGTACGGAAAACAATTTCAGGATGGCGGTTCGCATTCATGGCATCGTAAGCCCTTCTTTCAAGACCGGACTTATCGCTTCTAAGGGTTTTTTTACTCAGCCTGAACATAACCGACTCAAGAGATTCGGGACCACCTGAATCGTTAATATTAAAAACAACCTCGCTGTTCATACTTTCTGATTTCATCTCCCAGTCATGCAGTGTTGATGTCCCGGTTACAGTAACGTATGAACCCGGTCCGGGCCTGAAACTCTGCGTCTGGGCAGTAGTGGCATTACTAACCAGGAGGATGGATGCAATAAAAAAGACCATATAGGCTGGAACTCTTATCATTATTTTAATTTTTATTTGGTTTAAATTAATACTGGCTCAAAACAATAAACAATAAATTAATAAAAAAGTTTATCACGTTTTTTCAATTCCGATGGAACCCTCCTGTTTATAAACCCCGTTTTTTTACAAAGCACCGTGAGGGTTTCATACCCCATAAAGCAATCCCTGTGCCATTCAATCAAAACAATAACACTATTCAGGTATTTCCATACTTAATTATAAGATAATGTGGCAATAAACTCCCTGTTGAAAGGAAAGCGCACGTTGGATTAAAAAAATAAACATGCGAAAATCTGCGGTATTACACAGTTAATAGCGAAAATACGCTACCAGGTGAGGGATCTCACATATAAAAAAGTAAGCAGAACTGATTGAACCAGCAGCGATCAACTATTCCACTCCGTGCTTATCAGCCTTTGTTCTGAATGTTGAGAGTGGCAGGTGCAAAAGTCTGGCAGCTTTTGTTTTATTGCCACCTGAGCGGGCAAGTGCAGCTTTCAGCAAATCCACCTCGGTTTTATCCAGGATCTTCTCAAGATCCCAGGAGGACAGGCTTTTAGCCTCAGGTTCTGAAGGAAGCAGATATTCTGACGGAAGATGTTCAGGCCGGATTTCTTTACCGGGAAATGTGAGGCAAAGTCGTTCAGTCAGATTTCTCAGTTCCCTGACATTCCCCGGCCAATTGTATTCCTGGAGAATCGAAATAACTGCAGGATCAGGCTTAAGTGGATTTGCCGGGCAAAACTCCCGTATAAATCTTTCTGTAAGAACGGGTATGTCCTCAGCACGGTCTCTAAGAGGTGGAATGTGGATAGGGATAACATTCAGCCTGTAGAACAGGTCATCACGAAACCGTCCTTCGGAGATAAGCTTTTTCAGATCATACTTGGTGGAAGTGATTAGTCTGACATCAATCTTAATGGTTTGTGAACTTCCGACAGGTTCTATTTCCTGTTCCTGGAGAACTCTTAGCAG
>SLOS01000119.1 GCA_007132365.1 Bacteroidales bacterium
AAGAACCTATGCCAATATTCATAATGCTGTCGCCCAGATTCTCGGAAGAAAGTTGTTTCTCAACCTGGTTAATCAGATACAACCCGTTAATATCAAAAGTTTCTGATTCCAGTGTTGAGAAAGCGGACAAATTAAGTGAAAGGTTCAGGCCATGAACAGGATTATAGTTACTGTTCAATGAGGCAAATAATGTCTCAAAAACAGTTGCATCGCGACCATCGAAATAGACCATAAGCTGCATGGGGTTATCAAACGTACCAAAACTTGTCTTCCTGCTTTCAGGGGTAAATCCATACCTGTTCCGGGAATAGTGGGAAAGGAGGGAAAGTTTTAACTTGTCCGAAACATTATAGTTAGCAAAAGACTGAAAATCAGCGAATGCCGATAGATAGTCACCTTGTTCATCCATAGTCCGCAACAGGTAGTTGTTAGTCTGGTACCGCAGGCCGCTTACATGGCTGAATTTACCATTTGACGAAACTCCTTCAACGTGGGCTGTAGCTCCCAGCAGACTGGCGGAAGCGGATGCTGCAAAAGAAACCGGCTCCCTGTAGGTAATATCGAGAACCGATGATATTTTATCCCCGTACCTTGCACTAAACCCTCCCGCAGAGAAACGGACCGTGCCGACAAGGTCCGGATTTATAAAGCTCAAACCCTCTTTATGGCCGGAATGGATGAGAACAGGCCGGTATATCTCAACTCCGTTAACATATACAAGGTTTTCATCAAAGTTGCCTCCTCTCACTGAATATTGAGAACTGAACTCGCTTCTTCCTGATACTCCCGGCATGGTCATCAGCAGGTTTTCAATGCTGCTTCCGGAGGAGGGTATTAAATCCAGCGCTCTGATATCGATCCTGCTCAGACTGCCTTCCCGCTCTCTTCCCTGAGAGATTATTACCTCCGATATTTCTTCAAAGGCTATTTTCATATTGAAATCGGCCCTGATATCTTCCCCGGCATTACCAGTAAACGTCTTTTTGACAGTTTCATAGCCAATTATTGTTATTACCACAATAATTTCCTGATTGGCAGGTACATTTAAACTGTATTCACCCTGGTCATTGCTTATCGTACCAATTGGAGTTCCCCATATGCTTATATTAGCAAGGGGAAGAGGGTTTTTATCCTCGTCAACAACGTAACCGTATAGCCTGAAAGAAGGGGTTTGTGAATAAATATGGTCACTGGCAAACAGGAGCAATACGCAGTATATGAACAAAGTCCTGTAAAAACTCATTAACGGGGATTTTTCTGAATATCTTAGTCTATTGGGCGACTTTAACGGATAAAACTCAAATATAACAGAAAAATTGTATGCAGGAAAAAGCAGTTGTCAATTAACAGTATTAACGTCTTTGAAAACGGCCCTCCCGTATAGCCTGGATAAACTGTGCCCAGGAAAAAGGATTGAGAAGGTTGTTGGGCGGCTGCCCGGCATACATATTGCGATTGTGATGCTGCTGCATGGCTAATCTGAAGCTTGCAGCAGGGTCTGCCTGCAGACCCTCAAGTTCCATCCAGGTCTGAATCAGGGCAATATTTGCAATTGCCCGGTCATAGTCATCTTCCGGCAGGTTAAGTGCTATAAAGGCCTCTGAGAATTCCTCATAGGTAGCCCATGGAAATACTGTAACTTCCCTGATCAGAAAGGTGTCTCTTTCAAGCTGTATATCAACTGAATAGTGGATCTGATCCAGATCATCCGGGATTACCAGCTCTTTTCTCTTATAGCCCAGGGACGAAAATACCAGGGTATCATTAGGATAAACAATAAACGAAAACCTGCCCCTGTTATCGGCAATACTTCCTTTTGCCGCATTTATGATGATAATATGTGAATAGGGGAGGGGTTTATTGAACTCATCTCTGATAATACCGCTAAACTGCAAAGGATCACTTTGTTTGCGCAACTGCTGCGAATTGGCTGCTTCAAAAGCAAATGCCAGAATTATTACTGATATAAAAAATTTTAACGCGGGTCGTTGCAACATAACACAGATTACTTTGTACATTAGTAAAAATGCGCAAAATTCATGCCGTCTCAAAAATATATAAAAAAAATCAACAGAACTAAATTTTTCTGTTTATTAAGCTCTAAATTTGACCGCAAGAAAAATATAACTATCATGTATAACATTCAGAACCAATAATTGTTTTACTCACCAGATTCTAAAAACGCAAACCATATAAAAGCCAGGTCATGCTAAAGCAATATGAAATAAAACTGCCACGGTTCAGCCGCGGATTCCACCATATTACCGGAATAATCGAGGAAACTCTGGTGGATCTGCCCAAACATGGTATCGTCCATCTTTTTCTCAGGCACACTTCAGCAGCACTTACAATCAACGAAAATGCAGATCCTGATGTACCGCGAGATATGGACTACGCAATTGATAAAATTGTGCCGCAAAATGATCCGGGATACATTCATACGATAGAGGGGCCGGATGATATGCCCGCCCATATAAAATCCAGTCTGCTATCAGTCTCACTTAATATACCCATTACCAACGGCCGGATGAATCTTGGAACATGGCAGGGTATATTCCTCTGTGAATTCAGGAATAACGGAGGCAGCAGAAAACTGACTGCAACGGTATACTCGTGAAACCGAATGATGTGATATAAAACATGTTTTTTGCTTCTGATAATTTCTATTTTTGATTTACAAACAAAGGATAATAATATGGAGAAGCTTATGCTGCTTGGTGACGAAGCAGTTGCCAGGGCGGGCATGGATGCCGGAATATCCGGTATTTATGCCTACCCCGGAACACCATCAACCGAAATAATGGAATATGTGCAAAATTCCGAAAGGGCTTCTGCAGAAAACATATTCTGTCAATGGTCTGCCAACGAAAAAACAGCCATGGAGGCTGCCCTTGGTATGTCATATACCGGTAAGAGGGCGATGGTCTGTATGAAGCATGTAGGCCTGAACGTTGCTGCAGACCCCTTTATGAATTCTGCGGTAACAGGTGTCAACGGCGGATTCCTGGTAATTGTGGCAGATGACCCTTCAATGCACTCATCACAGAATGAGCAGGATTCGAGATATTACGGAAAATTTGCCATGGTTCCGGTCCTCGAACCCTCAAACCAGCAGGAGTCATATGACATGGTTTTTTATGGGTTTGAATTGTCAGAAAAATACCGGATACCTGTAATGCTGAGATTAACAACAAGACTGGCCCACTCCAGATCCTCCGTTAAACCTGAAGCTCCCTGTGCACAAAAACAATTACTGCTGCCTTCTGATCCGAGGCAGTTTGTACTTTTACCTGCCATAGCACGAAAGAGATACAAGTATCTTTTGTCAGTCCAGCCTGATCTGGAAAGAGAGTCAGAGAAATCATCCTTCAACAGACTATTGGATGACAGAAATAAATCGGTTGGATTTATTGCTTGCGGACTGGCTTACAATTATCTGATGGAAATAATGAATGAGCATGGACTGGATAACCCGGTGCTGAAAATAAGCCAGTATCCCCTGCCCCCGGAAAAAATAGAAAAAATTACTGCAAATTGTAAGAAAGTCGTCGTCTTTGAAGAGGGTTACCCCCTGGTGGAGGAGATGCTGAGGGGATTTCCAGGTGTCAACTATAAAATTAAGGGACGCCTTGACGGAACACTGCCACGTGACGGGGAACTCAATCCCGATCATGTAGCAAAAGCGCTTGGTATAGTAGTAAATGCGGGGCCGGCTGTTCCTTCGGTTGTTAAAAACAGGCCTCCTTCATTTTGTGCAGGCTGCGGTCATATAGATATGTTCAATGCACTGATTGAGGCGATGGACAGGTACGGGCCGGGACGGGTTTTTTCAGATATCGGCTGTTACACTCTGGGAGCACTTCCACCTTACGATGCGATCAATTCGTGCGTAGATATGGGAGCATCCGTTACCATGGCCAAAGGTGCAGCAGATGCAGGCCTGCATCCCTCGGTCTGCGTCATAGGAGATTCCACTTTCACCCATTCAGGAATGACCGGCCTGCTTGATGCCGTAAATGACGGATCTCCGGTCACGGTTTTAATAGGCGATAATTCCACCACCGGAATGACAGGTGGCCAGAAATCCTCAGCAACCGGAAGGATAGAAGATATATGCATTGGTTTAGGCGTGGAACCTGACCATATAAAGCTCATAAACCCCTTAAAAAAACATCATAGTGAGAATGTTGATATTATAAAAAAAGAGCTGGAACATAAAGGAGTATCTGTAATAATTGC
>SLOS01000107.1 GCA_007132365.1 Bacteroidales bacterium
CCAAACCGGATATAACGTGTTACGTGGGAATTGGTGACGGTGACAATGCAGGTTCCGGGCAGGGAGACGTCAATTTTTTCCTGATCCCTTTTAAGAGAAGATACCCCCTCAAGTTTGAACGGTTCCAGGCTGGAATTAACCAGGAAAACATTTGCATTACGGTTTTCGACGTCAGTATCGTCAATTATAAAGGCAGCGGTGCCGAAATCGGTATCTGTCTGGATGACTGCTGGAAGGTCCTTCCCGCTGATGTAGTAGGTGGCCCCATCATCGGCTTTCACAGGTAGGCCGTGCTTATTGGCAAATGCATGAGCCGCAGTGATTGCTTCAATATCATCTGTTTTGCCGTCACCTTTGGCACCGAATTCACTGTAGCGGACCAACCCATTGGCCTTGAATTTACGGACATCCTTTTTGGATACATTTATCCGTAATTCCCCATTTTCATTTGAGTGTACCTGGGTTTTATTCCTGTTGGATGTTATCACCACATTTTCAGGCTGGCTTCTGGCTTGCATCTGTGCCATACTTAATAAACTGAAAAGTAGGAAGAAAAATATGAGCATTAATTTCATAAAAAAAAACAGGTTACGCTATTGAATTTGTTGATAACTTATTAATAAAAAATATTGTGCATGTTACTAAATATCATCAAATTAAAGGAAATAATTAATCACAAAAATTTCCTTATCATGCACAGTCTCAAGGCGAATTTCGACAAAATTTTCGGCATAACATAATTATTTTTTTATGGCTCAATTAATGATGATGTGAATTAGTCACGACTTAATCTTATAGTCAGGGATTTGAATTTAAACTATATTTGGATTTTCGAACAAAAAAATAGAAGCCTAACCCCCAAAACTGTCAGAAATAAATACATAAGTAAAATTAATCAAAAGCAAATCAGAGTTATTAAAAATTCAACAGATCATGGTTCAAATTGAAAGACATTCCCGATGGATGTTTATTATTCTGCCTGCATTGGCAATGATGCTGGGGTGGGGACTACGGGGGCACATTGGTGGTGGAACTGGAGGAGCAATGATTCCGGGCGCAATGGTGGCACTGACCCTCAGCCTTCTTTTGAAACTCCCTGCAGCAGCAACTTCAATAATTGTTGTTTTCGGGATCTTTGGAATTGGAATGGGAGGGCAAATGACTTACGGACAAACACTTGGATTTCTTATGAATCCTGAAACAGTTTGGTGGGGAAACATAGGAACCACCCTTAAAGGAGCCATTTGGGGTCTGATGGGAGGAGCCATTTTATCGTTGGGGTTTGTTTATAAGCAGTTATCTGAAAAAACAATTATTGTAGCATTGCTGCTGATGATGACAGGAATGCTTATTGGGTTTAAACTAATCAACGACCCCATGATTATCTATTTTTCCGACCCTGAAAATCCGCGAAGGGAATCCTGGGCAGGTCTTCTATCTGGTGCGGTCGTTCTTTTAAGCTATTTTAAATTCAAAACAAGTTCTTCTGATTTCAAAATTATTTTTCGGTTTGCCCTTCTGGGGATGATTGGCGGGGGACTGGGGTTCGGACTTGGTGGTTACTGGATGGTTTTGAATAGTTATATACCCTTAATTGGCAGTTATATAGACCTGTGGAAGGCCATGGAGTTCACCTTTGGGTTACTGCTTGGCGCTTTTTTGGGGTATGCCGGATGGTTGAGCAGGAAAGAGCTTAAAATCTGTATCAATAAGGATTGGGCAGGATCGGAAATGCTGTTCAGGTCTGCATATAAAGAATTTGGGGCTATACTCCTGGTATTAATTTTGGGTTATTGGCTTATTCCTTATTTGCTGAGACTATTTGCAGGGGCAGTGATGGGTTATGATGGATTTATTTTCGATGCGTTGCAAAACATAGCAAGAATTATGGGAAATTTTGCTTTTCGTGGCGGCTTGGTATTTGTTCTGGTTATTATGCTTTTTCCGAAGATAGCCTGGCAACTGGGAATAACACTTACTTTTTACCCGGCTGCCATAAATTTAATGCGCACTTTCTATCCGGAAGTTAACTCAATTTCATTTTTTACAATCCACGGTCTTTTTGCTTTTCTGTTGTCAATCGTTATTGTAATTCTTGTAGCTTATTTCAGCCGGAAAGAAAAGACTGTTCTAAATATGTTTTTGTTGTTAACCTGGTCGTGTATCGCGGTTTCTCTTGCTAAGTTAACCAATCTGGCTGACTGGTATTTTATAGATGGCTTATCTGCTTATCAGATGTTTTTACGGAAATATCTCATTGATATCTTTTTTGTGGTTTCCGGAATTATAGTTACCTGGGTTGCTGTCCGCCAGGCTCAAACGGTTTAATTTATACTGTTTATTCCTGTGGTGATACCGGCACACCAAAATGCTTTAAGGTGCATATATCCGGTTTATTGCTTCAATAAAAGATCTCCTTATAAATCTATGCAAAATAATTATCCAACTGTACAAGCAGTTTGCAGATGACTATGTGCAAACTGCTTGTACAGAAACCATGGAAAGCTTTGCCAGGTTTTTGGGGGACTGATCAGTTTATCGCCGGGGTTATTACGATTTTGCGGAAGTCAACAGGACCATGATCACCTTGCAGCATGATCGGACCCGGTTCCCCCTCATTACTATCCAGTGAACCACCGGTTATCCCGGGTATAGGCCGGTTGGAAATTATTTCAATACCATTATGGACTACGGTAACATGTCGTCCAACAAGGGTGATTTCATAAGTTTGCCATTCACCTGCCTTTCTGGCCGCATTGACTGAAGGCTCAATGAACCCGTATATACCCCCAATAATCAGGTCATCGGTATCACGACCGTAATTGTCTTCAATCTGAACTTCATAACGTCCGCGAAGGTAAACCCCACTGTTACTGCCCTCCGGATATCTGAATTCAATGCTTAGTTTGAAGTCATCAAATTTCTCCTTGGTAACCAGGTTACCTCCGACCTCTTCATTTACCAAAACACCGTCTATCATCCGGAACTTGTTGTTTTCCGGAATTATCCATCTTGACATATTGTCATCAAGCAGGTTCTTGGGGGTTCCCCATATCGGCGGTTCTTCCCTGGTGAGATCCGGAGCCCGTACACCGGTCCAGTGGAGGGTATTCCCGTCAAGTACTTTGTAACCGGTCAACTTATCATTTTCCAGTGTGAATTCGAAATAAATATCTGGAATATCCATCCATTGCGGTGGAATGGTAAAATGATATTTCTGATCCTCCACAGAAAAGTGAACCTCTGATATCGGACGGGCGCTTCCTTCGTATCCCACATAATAACCGATAAGGGTGGAGAACCCGGATCTTCTTACTTCAAGCCATCCAGGAAATCCCTCGGTATCCATAAGCCCATGTCTGAAAAGTCCGAGTCTTTCTAATTCTTCATCCTCGATGACTACGGTAAGATTCCATCTGCCAATCACTTCCGAACCGTCACGGGAAGATTGTGCCAGCGGACAGGCATGAATGACAAAAGTTAAAGCAAGCAGCAGCAGGAAGTTTCTGAATATTTTCATCATGATTAAGAGTTATTAAAATGATACATTATTTTAAAGGACAGTTTTGAATAAATCTCAAAGCTAAAATAATTAAAATCGACAACAAAAGTGATAATGATGGTAAATTAATAAAATGGTATCGGATATATAACATATTCCAAATCTTTTATTAACGAACTATCCGTACCAGCTCAACCCGCCGGTTTCTCGCCTTGTTTTCATCGGTGTTGTTCGGTGCGACAGGCATGGTTTCTCCATACCCTCTGGCCTGAAGCCTTGAGGGTTCTATTCCGAAAAGGAGAAGGTAATTGAGTACCGATTCAGAACGTTGCTGGGAAAGCTGAAGATTGTAGGCTGCACTGCCGTCACTGTCGGTATGGCCTTGTATCTCGAGCCTGAGAGCAGGGTTGCTGAGAAGCAGAGTCAGCACATCCTGGAGCTGCTCACTGGAAGATTGCTGTAGGGTGGCTTTGTCGAAATCGAAAAGAATACCGTACAGAGCTACCTTACCGTCAGCATCCAAAGCTGCCATCATTTGGGCCGGGGTAAACTCGAGAGTTGTTACCAGAGGCTTTTCATCAATAATGCTGAGGGTAGTCCTGGCCGCACTTACAGATGTCTGGACACGGCACCAGGTTATACCCCCGTCTTCCCGGGGAATGGTGAAAACCAGTCCGTAATGCCTGTCTTCCCATTTGATTTCACCACCTTTTTCAAGAGCGGCAG
>SLOS01000412.1 GCA_007132365.1 Bacteroidales bacterium
AAAAGGCATAGGGCCTCATAAAGTCAATATGAGAAAATATAATACGGATAACAGCAAGAAAGGGCACTATAAGCAGCATTCCCGGAATGCCCCAAATCATGCTTGCGGCGACAAGGCCTGTGATAATAAAAAAAGGATTTATCTTAACATTTCCTCCTACAATATTTGGAGTAAGGAGATTGTTTTCAATAAACTGAATAACGATAAAAAGTAAAACCACCCTGAATGCCAGCCCTAAATTACCTTCCACAATAATAGCAAACAAGAAAGGCACCAGCCCTCCGAGCAATGTGCCAAAATAGGGTATGAAATTAAAAATTGCTGCTGTGACACCCAGTGCAATCGGATGTTTTATGCCAATCAGCCATAACCCGAAAGAATTGATAAAGAAAAGAATAAATACTACGACAATAACACCGGCCATGTAACGAACCATTATCGTTGATATTTCTCTTAATATCGCAATCACTTCCAGCCTGTATGATCTTCCGGCTATCTTTAGCAGAAAATACATAAATTTTGTCCGGTAATATAAGAACAGAAAAATATAAACAGGCAATAAACCAAAAGCAACGATTGTGCTGGTTGTGGCACTGAAAAGCGCCTGAAAGTATTCGGCACCTGATTCAAGCATAGAAGAGGTCTGGTCCTTTATGAGGTTTTCAGTATCACTCCTGTCAAACCCGAAATACTCGCCTATACCGGCAATCATCCGTGATAAATTGTCAATACCGCTCTCTGCAAGTTGAGGGAGGCTGCCTGTAAGGGGCAATACTCTATTGTAAGCAAACAGAAGCAGGCCGGCCAGAATAACCAGAGCACCCAATATGGTAATAAGGTTGGCAATAATACGCGGAAAACTTTTTTTTTCCAGCCAATAGGCTACGGGATATATCAAATACGCAAGCAGAAAGCCAAAGGCGATAGGATAAAGGAAGTTACGAATGATTATCAGCCCATAGATAAAAAGTATAATTGCCAACAGGGAATAGGTCATCCGTTGGGCCAAAAAAAATCTTTTTTCAGAACGTTTGGAATCCTTTGCAGTCATTATCTATTTGTAAAAAAATAAATTTATATAAAATTAGTCAAAATGCTCAATATTATAAAGTAATAAACTGATAGCATTGTACAACCATCCCTTCGTCAGCAAACACTAAAACAAATAATATCCGCAATTTCGGACCGGTTTAATAAATTATTCATCTAAAAGTCATGGCATTTCAGTGAACCGCGTCCCTGGTTGTTTTTTAAGATGATATAAATCTGAAATCCTAAATGAGAGATTTAATTGAGATAAATGTAGAATCCTATTCCGGATATAAATCCGATGAAACTCCAAGGTGCTTTTATTTAAATAATATGAGATTTGAAATCAAGGAGGTTATTGACCGCTGGTACCAGGCAGACCCAAAGCCCGGGTTCCCCGTATCTGATTACTTCAAGGTAAGCACTCCGGACGATAAACAGTTCATAATAAAGCATGAACACAAAAATGATAAATGGTACTTGTGGCTTCAGGGTTAAACACTTAACCTTTTACAATAACAGCATAACATACATTTAAACCCCTTGCTGCAGCATGCAGAAAGTTTAGTTTTAAATAAAGCAAAATTGGTGGTGTGAATAAACTTCTGCACCGTGTGAATTATTTCCTCATCTAATCACTCCGAAAAATTCCCGTCAGGTTATACGAGGCTGAACCAGCCCTGATTTATCAATATGCATACAGCTGTTATACAATGCTTTAACTAGCCAGGCTGTCAGATTCTGATTACCCTGATGTTTTGATAATTTGCTAAATGAAATTTGGTATGAATTTCGCCTTGCGTTTTGGCACATAAAGAATTTGTAACTGGTCTCACTAACAATCATGGGTTACAAGCTGCTTTAAAGACAAAGTATTGTTTTTTAATATTTTAACGACATGAAAATATAGTTTGAAAATAAATATTATTGAGCGTATGAAAAAGCTGAGTGTAAGAGGGTTGCTATTTAAAATATTACTGTTTATTGGTTTTTATTTCTGGGAGGTTTCTCTAAATACAAATGACCATAATGTTCCCACAGAAGGAAATGCAAGGCATAATGTGTTGCGTTCAGAGCAAATTCAGCCTGTCCATGTCAGAATTGATGATAAGCCGGTCAATCCGGCAGATTTTGAATATTTTGAATCAGCTATATCTGATATGTTGAAAAAGTTTAATATTAAAGGTGCTTCTGCAGCAGTTGTAAAAGATGGCCGGCTGGTTTACGCAAAAGGTTTTGGGTATGCCGATGCAGAAGCTGAAGAACCGGTCAATTCAAAGCATCTTTTCAGGATCGCAAGTGTGTCCAAGCTTATAACGGCAACCGCAATAATGAAAATGACTGAGTTGAATCTGCTAGATATAGACGATAAGGTTTTTGGAGAAAAAGGAATACTCAATGACTCCATCTATCTTGACTATATTGATCGGCGGGTTGAAGATATTACTGTACGTCATCTTCTTAATCATTCAGCAGGGTGGAACAGGCGTTACGGTGACCCAATGAACATGCACCACACCATAGCAAGGACAATGGGGATTGATGTTGCCGATGTTAAGTTGTCCGCGAGATTGCTTTACACCCTTAATCAACCCCTGCATTTTGATCCAGGCTCCCGAACCAGCTATTCAAACATTGGATATGCAATCCTTGGAAAAATTATCGAGGCCGTTACAGGTATGGAGTATGAAGCATTTGTTCGTCAGGCAATATTAATACCTCTGGGTATTCATGAAATGAGGATTGGAAAAAACCTTCTTGAAGATCGCTTTGAAAATGAAGTCAGGTATTACGATATGACAGAAAATCAAAGCAATAATATACCCGACTATGATAAGGTTCCCCTGGCATACGGAGGTAATGATATTGAAACACTCGGTGCTGCAGGCGGTTGGATTGCTTCTCCTGTTGAGATCTTAAAACTTGTAGTAGCAATTGACAGTTTATCCGGCACACCAGATATCCTTTCACCCGAAAGCATTAAGCTAATGACAGATACCAGGCTTTCAGGCGGACATCCGATAGGCTGGGCAGGATCTGACGGCCGGGGTAACTGGTGGCGAACAGGAACATTAGCGGGGACATCTGCGCTTGTTATGCGTCAGAATGAAGGCACCTGCTGGGCTGTGTTTTTTAACTCGAGCACAGGCAAGGGAATACATTTCCCTGCAATAGTACACAGTGAGGTTAAAACAGCATTGAATAAACTGGCAAAGTGGCCTGATTACGATCTTTTTTATCATTTTGATGTATCGCCACTGCTTTATCCTGATTTGGCTGAACTCAAATAAACAGTTTTCCAAAAAGATATTCTCCCTGGCATCAGCCCCAAATACATGCAGGATAAAGCATAACTATCACTCCGGTATCCTGTTTCAGTCCGGATCCCTATTCAGCCCGGATCCCGGTTTACTGAGACTATTCTGATGCAATTTTTATTAATTTCCCGGCCGGGACCTGATCTGTAAGTTCCATATTATTGAGAAAGGCGAATTTCTCCATTTGATGCTGCTGAACACCAAAAGACCGGAAAGCATCGGCAAGTGTGCCGGCTCTCTGTACCTTTCTTATCCTGATCCTTTCAGGCTGAACATTTAATTTTGAAGGATCAGTGAGCCTGTCAAATTTAATCATGGTTGTCTCGAATGCATCGGAGTATTTATCAAAATCAGCTTCAACAGATACACCATGAAAAACATAGTAAGTACCACCGTCATCAATAAAATAAGACAATACCCTGATTGTATTTTGCTGACCTGTGGACTGGTTCTGTGTTGTCTGGCTGGAGTGGACTGCAACAGCCGGCATTCCGTTAACGGTTGTTCTCCTGCGATCAAGAACATTTAGCTGCAATTGCTGCAAGGTTGCCTGTGCAGCCTCATCCAGCGTGTTACCTTCTGCAAAGGTAAAGATCATTAAAGCTTTTCCGTCCTGAGGGGCCATTCTGACCTGAATAGGCGAGTTTTCCAATTGCCATCCCGGGGGAAACGGAAATTCAAACTTAAGTTCGGGGTGATAAAACCTATGCCCTTCAACAAAACCCTGACGGGGGTCTTCACCATAAACCATACCATCTAACTTTTGCAGGTAACTGTCGGTGTTAACCTTCCATGAACTAAAATCCAGGGAGTCCTGCCATATAAGTGCATCCCGTTTTACAGAGTTATAACGATCACCCGGGTCAGGATGTGT
>SLOS01000020.1 GCA_007132365.1 Bacteroidales bacterium
GCAGGCCTTGAGCCCATCCCCCACCCCTGGTCAGGCAGGCCCCACGGCGGAGTGGGACCGGTAATTGCATCAACCTCTCCAAGATTGGTGGTATAAATATTATCCTGCCTTCCTTCTGCAGCCGTTGCGTTGTAAAAAGCAAGGAACTCATCCCAGCTGACCTCAAGACGGCCCATAAAGAAAGGGCTGATCTCCACATCCCTTTGAGGACCTTCATCATCATTGCGGTAGGGTTCATCCGGAGGACTGCCAATCGTGAATGTGCCACCTGGTATGGCAATCATATCGAAGCCCACCGGAGTGCCCGGAATTTTCTCCGTGAAATCCTCAAAGGATTCAACCCGGGCAGGTTCGGTAAATATCTCCCTCTCCTCTTCATCGGCAACACCGAATTCTATACCTTTCTGAACAATCTCAGAATAATGCCCCACATGCAGGTGGCAATTCAGACAGCTCAGCTCATCCTCATTCTGATTATAGTAGAGATGCGCCTGTTGTCCGTCAGTCGAAAGCTGCATCGGAAAAAGATTCCGGTGGCACCTGATGCAGGATTCATCATATGTGAAATGAACCGCCTTTTCCACAGTGCGCTTTGCCTCCCAGTTTATGGATTCCGGGTCTTTGAATATCCAGCCGTATACATCTTTGGAACCATGTTTTGCCTTGGCCAGTAAATAGTTAATATTACCCGGCGGAGGAAGGTGACATTCAGCACATTGAACATATATACCACTCCTGTTGTCATAGTGGCTGGATTTTCTCCACGATTCTTCAGCATGCGGATGTGTATGGCAGGCGTAACAGAACTCATTTGTTGATGTATACCTTACAATCCTGTCCCCCAGAAAAAGGAACAAAGCAGTCAATATGACGGGCAGCAATATGAAATATCTGCGGCTCCGCTTAAAATATTTTCTCCTGATCATTAAATAAAATTGAAAAATATTCAAATTAATTGGTAGTAGGCTGTAAAATCTGATTAAAAGTTTCCTGTTGGAATTCGCCGTTCTAAAGAAACCCACTTCTTACTGAAAACAATTATAAGCATTTTCCTTAAAAAATATTATGATATTGTCAATTATTTTAATTTTTCTTCCGCCAGGCTTAAAACCGGAGCCAGGTCCTTGATGATTGACGATCTCAGCCTGTAAACAGTGCCCCCAAAATCTTTATCATACCTGCATATCCGCCGGAAACGCATTATATCTTTAAAATCCTGCGAATAGCTGTTGCATCTGCAGGCAATAAACCCTGTGACGGGGACCGCAGCAAGAAGCAGGGCCGCAATGACAGCCGGCAGATAGCAGAAAAACAAAACAGCCAGAAAAATGTAGTTAAGGGGGATAACGACAAATCCTATTCCAAATTTGAAAGAGCTGATAAACTGGGGGTCTTTAAGCTTCTTCAATGCAATGTGAATCACAATATAAGGGATTATGTGCAGGAAATAGCCGGCGATAAAAGGAGGGAAGCATAATACTCTCCTTGCAACTGAAAGAAAGTTTTTATACGTACCATGCTTTTCAATTGAACCGGGTGGAATTTCATATTTATTTAGCATTTCTGAAAAAGTGGCGCTTTTAAGCCTGGTTTGATCTGCCTGCCGGGGATTTTTTTCAAAATATTCATACATTGACCGGGTAAACGCCCTGCACACTTCAAATCTGTTGATAGTCCGCGAATACCTGCCGGAAAGCTGTTTTATGAGAAGGGGGCACCCGATGTCCAGTAAAAGTTTATCTTTCCCGTAATTTGACTCATCTCTGACATCAATCATCAGAGATTGCATCGATTCAGCAAGATCCTTTCTCATTGCATTTATCCCTTTCTGCGGATGCAGGCCATAAAGCCCGAGATATTCAGATACCGGCAGGGGCTTCCCGTAATTGACCACAAGCTCTTCGAATACCCTCTTAGTATTGCTGTAATCCAGCCCTACAGGAACAATTTTAACATCCGGAGAACCATCACAGATTTCAGCAGCCTTGAACGCGATGCGAAAAACACCTTTTTTCAATATCCGCAGACGTTTTTCATCTCCGTGATTACCTTCCGGCATGATTCCTATGCACCCGCCCCCTGAAAGAATTGCCGATGTCTTTTCAAACGTATCTTCATTACGGCCCATACTATCAACCCCATCCCTGAAACGGTAGACAGGCATTATCTTTAAAAACAGCAAAATCCTTGCTATCAGCGGATTTCTGAACAGATCAGCCCTTGCAAGATATACGGGCTGGTAATTAGAGGTAAAAATAACGGCAAGGGCATCCATAAGGGCATTCTGATGATTGGCCACGAAAATGAGTCCGCCGCCATCGGGAACATTTTCCCTTCCGGTTACATATATCCGCCTGTAAAACAGATAAAAAACTATCCTTACCAGAATTTTGACAATCTGATACTTCCATGACCAGCGTCCTACTTTACTTTCGTCCGGATCCACGGTATGCAGTTTCTAAAAAAAAGTGGAGTCAGGATAAGAATTTCATCAATCACTGAACTACCAATAAAATGAGCAAGATAATTATTATTTCAAAAAATCCAAGTAATCCCCTATTGATTGCATAGGAACCCCGCTTCGGAGTTTACCCGGATTATTTGTATTTTAGCGTGTTAATTACCAAAGTCACTGATGCTGAATTGTTTTTTTGATACATAGAATTAACATCCTGAAGTCAGTTACGTGATAATTAAAGTATTACACAGATCCTCAAATTAAAAAGAAGAAATGAGCAATCCTTTCACACCCTGCAAAATAAAACTACTTAAAGGAAATCTCTTTTCAATGCTTGACGATGAGTGGATGCTTATCACAGCAGGAACCAAAAAGTCATTTAACACCATGACAGCAAGCTGGGGAGGATTTGGCATTTTGTGGAACAAACCTGTTGCATTCATCTTTATTAGACCTCAAAGGCACACCCTGGGATTTGTGGACAGGGAAGATTTTTTTACCCTCTCTTTTTTCGAAGAAAACTACAGGGATATACTCAGTTTTTGCGGCTCCAGATCGGGGAGAGAGGTGGACAAAGTTGCAGAGACCGGACTGGTGCCGCTCGAAACCCGGAATGGGGCCATTTATTTTGAGCAGGCAAAGCTTATTTTGGAATGCAGCAAATTATACAGGGATAAAATCAGGCCGGAAAATTTTATGTCAGGAGAGCTGGAAAAAAATATATACAGGGAGAAAGACTACCATTTTGTTTATGTTGCCGAAATAGTCGCCTGTATGGTCCGTAAATAAATCAGGCTATTGATGCAAGCCGGAAACGATAATAAATCAATTGTAATTTTTGACGGAGTTTGCGTGCTTTGTTCAAATATTGTCAGGTTTATAATTCGTTATGACAAGAAGGACATTTTCAGGTTTGCATCAATCCAGGGTGAATCCGGGAAAAAGCTGATAGCAGACCGGATCAAACCCTCGGCTGATCCCGAAACAGTTATTCTTATTGATAACGGGAAGTATTATTACCGTTCTGCCGCTGTGCTCAGGATATTTAAAAAGCTTCCGGGAGGATGGCCCTTACTTTATGCACTAATAATAATTCCTGCTCCGGTTCGGGACTTTTTTTATAAATTTGTCGCGAAAAAAAGGTACGGATGGTTTGGCAGATACGAGCAGTGCCTGATACCTGATGATAACATAAGGAAAAAATTCATTGACCAGGCATCCGGCTGAAACTGATTAAAAACAGATACCATGATGAAATTTCGTATTATCCTTGCATTTATAGTGGCGTTTCATGTATCCGGGCTGTATAGTAATTATGCCAATACACCACTTAACGGGGGCAAAGGTTCTGTTGCCTTTGCATTCGGGGGCTTTATGAACGACACTTTACAGCTGAACGACACTGTACAGCTGAATGATACCATACAGCTTAATGACACTGTTCAGATCAATGACACTGTTCAGATCAGTGACACCGTTCCATCCCCGGAACCGGCCGAAGAGGAGCAGGAAGAACCCAAACCCTCAAACTGGTCAAAAGGGTTGCATACCTCACTCAGCTTCTCCCAGATATCACTCTCAAACTGGTCCGCCGGGGGACAAAACTCAGCATCGTTCACCTCTTATTTCAACACCTTTATCAATTACAAAACTCCCGATAACAGGCTGACGTGGGAGAACACCCTGGACCTTAATTATGGTCTGATCAACCAGGAAAACCGGCGTACCGTGAAAAGTGATGACAAGATCGATTTCTCAACCA
>SLOS01000359.1 GCA_007132365.1 Bacteroidales bacterium
CTATTGATGAAAGAGGTCACGTGCGGCAGGACAGGGATGGTTTTGCATTGCACTACCGGGAAGTTGGAGGTGTGCATTCCGAGAGTGAAGGAACATTATTCCTTTTGCCCTATTACATGGCGCGATATTACGATCTGATCAAATAGCTGTTATATAAAGTATATTGACGGATCCGATAGTTTTACCTAAAAAAAATCCTTTCCACTTATAACCGGAAAGGATTTTTTAATTATGGTCCGGATAATATTAATCCGTAAACCTATTGTTTTTCTATTTAATTTTATCAGGATCAACCACCACATATTTGATCGATTTTTCAGTTTGGCCGGTGTTTGAAGAATAGGTTAAATGAAGGAGTCCATCACTGGTCTGTATTAAACTGGGGTATGAATAACTCCCGCCCCCGTGCTTGTCATCATTTTCAATATACTCTTTCCATTTCCAGGTTTCCCCTTCATCATCTGATAACATAAGAACCAGCCGGTATCGCCCGTCACTGATATCATTGCCCAGAAATGCCCAACGTCCGTCCTCCAGTACTAAAAGTTCAACACTTGCTGTATTTGGAATATTTGTTTTTTTAGCATAGGTCCATGATTCTCCATTGTCTTTTGAGATACTCTTTTGCACCATATAAGGAGCATCACCACTATCACGCATATATGCCATGATATCGCCATTTTTGCGTTGAGCCAGCGCAGGTTGAATTGGACCCCTTCCCACAATGGGTTTTGAAGGTCGCCATGTTTCCCCGTCATCATCAGAAATAGCACAAATTGACAGGTTATAACCATCGGAATAAAGCGGCAAAATAATACGTCCAGTGCTTAAAATAAGCGGTTTAATGCGGGTCATCCAGCCAATGCTCCTGTGCACTTCGTTTTTACTGGCCTCTTTAATCATGTCGTCGTAACGAGGGGCATACTCAGCCCATCCATGTGTAAGACGGGGCATTTCACTGAATTTCTTTTCAATTTCCTCCACAAATTCTTGTCCTGGTTTAAGAAGAATATTATCCTGCCATTCCCAGACAGGAGCTCCAGGATTGTTGTAGTTGGAAGTTGTACGTGTTCGAAGTATTGATCCTTCCCACCTGTTACCCTGAACTGCAATCCATACCAGGAATAGTTTGTCATTGTTGTTTAAGAACAGAACCGGATTGCAATCGGGTATCCCGGGAGTTTCTGCCATGAGAAATGGGCTGCCCCATTCTTTTCGGCCATTTTCAAGACGAGCTCCCATAATCCGAACATCATCAGCTCTCCTTTCACCGCTTCCCTGAAACCAGACAGCCAGAAGATCTCTGTTCGGAAGAGAAACGATACTGCTGCCATGAGTATGCTCATGCTGGGGAGTGAAAATAAAACCCTCACTGACTATGGAATTGTGGTTATTCTTTTTTTGCGCAGGAACCATTATTGTTGACAACACAAACATTATTATAAATATGCTACTTTTCATCTTTATTGTTTTTTAATCTGGAATGAATCAACAAGATTATTTTCGGAATCATAAGCTGAATATATGAGTTTATCCCCCTGAATATCCAGGTGCTGATAAAAATATCCACTGTTGTATCTTACTTCAGCGTAAGGTTCTTCTCCTATACTCCGATCCCTTGCCGGTACGGCAACCGAAATAACATATACAGTGCCATCGTTATAAGATTCAACTACTTCTCCGGCCTTCATTGGTTTGGAACGCATATAATAATGAATATGCCCTCCAAATACCAGATCTACATGGTATTTATCGAAAACAGGTACCCACTTTTCCTGAATATTGTAATAGGGTGCACTAAAATTATATGGCGGAAAATGGAATATGGCTATTTTCCAGATAGCTGTAGTATTGGCAAGCTGCTCCTCAATCCACTCTGTTTGTAAATCTCTCGGTGAAGTAGAATCAAGCATCAGAAAGAGAGTGTTTTTATATGTGAAAGAATATGTTTGTCCCTCAGGAACTCCCTCCGGACCGTTGGTCGGATAGCTGAACATATCGCGGTACATTTTTGCTCCCAACCCAAGCCTGTTGTCATGATTCCCGGGAACATTCATCAAAGGCTTTCTGGAATTGACATTTCTGGAATACTCAAAAAGCTCATCCCAATCGTTGCGGTGCAGGCCATCCCCGACAAGATCTCCTGCAATAGAGTAAAAAGCTGTTTCAGGGTGATTTTCTTCAGCCATGTTATGCAATTCACCCGCTTTGGGTGAGTTGTGAACATCGCCAAACCATATAAATGAAAAAGAATCGCTGTCACCTGCAGTAGTGAATGTCTGTGTTTCTTTCCATGAAATTTGCGGGGTAATCATGTATTCATAGGATGTACCTGGTCTAAGGTTTCTCAACCTGGCGGTGTAACGATGCATGAACCGGTCATTCACCAGCCTGAGGTCTTCCATTACATAGACACTGGCATCTTCAGTAAGAATTTCATCCGAACCTTTTTCACGGTATTTTACACTTCCTTCTCCCACGGTCGTATCGGTACGCCACTGAATATCAATACTAGTTGAAGGATCCGAGCTCCATGTGAGTAAAGCATGATCCGGCTCGTTTGAGGATGGATAATCTGTTATGCGGAACGCATTCACCAGATGTGTCTCAACTCCCCTTCCACGTATTGTTGTCAAAAGCTTCTGACCTTCTAATTCTGCAGGGACATCCATTAGAACCAACTCAGTCCAGTCATGATAGGTAAATGCCCCATCTTCCATAATTCCAACAAATTGGTTTTCAGGAAAAAAATTATTCAGCACCAGCTCTTCATTTTCATTTTGAGGACCAACGGAAACAATATAATGTAATCCGTAATTTTCAAACCCGTTTATTCCCAGTCCAACCCTGCCGGCGTCGAATGATTTTTGCCAGATTTCATAATCTATCTGTCTGTTCCGGACAACTTTTTCGGTCTTTTTAAAGCCTCTTTCAGGCAACCAGAACGGAACAATATCCTGTCTAGAACTGCGTATAACAGAAACAACAACCGGAACATTCACATCAAACATCCAATAACGGTTGCTTAACACCTGCAACTCATCTTCAGAAAAAAGGTCCATTATCTGTTCGTGTGTCAATGAAGCCAGTTCTGACTGGCTTTTGGTCTGATACAATTCGGTAATAACCTCATCTATGGTATGATCTACCGTAGCATCTTCCTGATGACCGGGTCCGGCACAGGCTCCCAGGAACAATGCTGTAAGAATTATTAAATATTTTGAAGCATTCAGCAGTCTCATAATTTATCAATTTTATAATTATTTTATCTTCCTGTAAAAATAGAAAGAAAGAGTTAAAAATCTGGAATTTCCAGGCCAATATTCAGGAGAAATCTAAGAATCCATTTGATAATAACAGTTTTATAGCCTTAATGTTATTAAATATCAGGTTCTAATATTTTTATTCAGGCATTTAGACTGTATTATCCTGCTTGCAAGAACTTGTTTTTCAAGATACGTGTGGATTATTTTGGCAAAAAAAGTAAAATAATTACATTTTTTTTATATTTGATAAGTTATAAAATGTTTTTTTTGATTGGTATTGATAAACTAACCAGGAAGTAAAAAATTCGTGTTGCGAATCTAAAACCGGGGCTAAAGCCACCATCCTTTGTTATGGATTGTTCGGTTTTGGCAATTCTTTTACTTGTAAGGCTTAAAATGCAAAAAAGAAAGCGACAATTTTAGCTGCAATAGAATAAACAACCAATAATTTATGGAAGGGTACAAACTGAAACGATACATAGCTGTTTAAGTAAACTCTTCCGGAAAGGAGAATAAAAAATGAAAATGAGATCAGGATTATTTGCATTCATCGCAGTGATGATTCTTTTTGCTGGTTCTTTACAAGCCGGTGCACAAGAGGTAACCGAGCATCCATTGATACGGCCATTCCCCGGAACGGTATTTGACCAGATACGCTCTGAATACCAAAATTTCAGCGAGTATGAATTCAGGGTGGGAACACCGCCAAGGAGTTATGAAGCGCATACCGTCAGAGGCGAATACCGCCACCTGCGCTACACTCTATACAATGAAGACGGGACACTGAACAGGGATGTTTCTCAGGTTGAATATTTCGAGAATTTCAAGGCTGCCGCTCTTGAAAAAGGTGGTGAAATCAAATGGGAAGACAGGCATTACGGACTGGTTTTCACCATTCCCCGGGAAGACGGGGGTATAACCTGGTGCCGTGTCCAGACATCTGTAAGTGC